>JACFNR010000045.1:0-8020 GCA_019454765.1 Trueperaceae bacterium
GAACTGGTGGGCCCTGCTGGGTTCGAACCAGCGACCAATCGATTATGAGTCGACTGCTCTAACCGCTGAGCTAAGGGCCCGACCGTAGCCGCGCCGCGGTGGCGGCCTGGGCAGTATAATCCACGCCGGACGTTGCCCGCGGCGACCGGCGGCAAGTGGATCTTGCGCCGTGCCGGGCGCCAAGCCAGAGTCAGGTGGCGTTCGCGCCGGCCTGCGACCGGCGCACATCGAGGAGCATCGTGGCCAAGGAACCGATCCAGATGACCGCTCGCGGTCTAGAGAAGCTGAAGGAAGAGCTCCGGTACCTCAAGGAGGAGAAGCGGCAGGAGTTGGCCGACTACATGGGGTCGGCCCTGGCCGACGGCGACCTGCGGGAGAGCGCGGCTTACGACGAGGCGCGCCTGCTGCAGAGCGCCAACGAGGCGCGCATCTCGGACCTCGAGGAGCTGGTGCACCGCGCCGTGGTGGTCGAGCACGAGCCGGGCACGGAGGCCGTGGCGCGCCTGGGGGCCTCGTTGACCCTGAAGGACAAGGACGGCGACAACGTGGTCTTCCACCTGGTCGGCACGCACGAGGCCGACATCCTCGAGGGGCGCGTGTCGGACGAGTCGCCGCTCGGCCAGAGCCTGCTCGGCCGGCGCGTGGGCGACTCCGTGACGGTGAACATGCCGCGTGGCGCGGCCGTGTACCAGGTGGTGTCCGTCTCGTTCGACTGACGCTTCGGCGACCACCCGGCCGCGTGAGGGTTCCGTGACCGCCCCCTTCACCTCTCTCAGCGGCCACCGCTGGTAGATTCGCCTGATGGTGCGGTGGGCGGCGCTGGCGTTCGGGGTCGTGGTGGTCGTTCTGATCGCCTTCGCGGTCGTGCCGGGCCGGCAGCAGACCGTTCCCGCCGCGGCCATCGAGCTTCAGTCCGCCACGTTGACGCTGTACCCGCAGTCGGATCCTAGCGCCGTCTGGTACTTCTCGGCGCCCACGGCCGAGTACTACCCCGACAGGCAGGAGACGACCCTCGCCGTGCTCGAGGACGGCCGGCGCACGGTGGCGGGCGCCACGGACTTCACGCTCACCGCCGAGGGCGTCACCATCGACCGCACCGACAACCTGCGCGGCGAGCACATGCACGCCCACCTCGTCGAGGACGACCTCGACCTCGACATGCGCGCCAAGGGCGCGCGCCAGGTGCTCATCGACCAGCGCGCCGGGCGCTTCGAGGTGCCGCGCGCCGTGATGTCGGGGCCGGACCTCGGCGACAGCGTCTTCGAGGACATGCGCATCAGTTTCGACTTCACAGAGTTCGAGGCGGGCGGACCCGGCACCGTCGGCTACGCTCAGTTCGTCGTCGACACTCCCGGGAGGAACCCGTGATGGACCGTCTCCGCCGGCGCTGCGGCGCCCCCTGCCAGCTCCTCCTCGTGGCGACCCTGCTCGCCTGGTCACTGGCGCCCGCGCTGGCGCAGGACCAGGGCGAACCTCCCGCCGAGCAGCGGCGCATCATCACCATCGACGGCTCGGGCGGCACGCAGAGTGGCAACCTCCGCTCCGGCCCGATCGTCTACGACCACCCCGACGCGTTCGGGATCGAGGCCACCGTCTCGACCCTCACGATCCTCGGGAGCCACGCGGAGCTCACCGCGCCGGCGGGCGCGTCCATCACGCAGGGGGGAGCGCGCGTCGCGGCCTTCACGGGCGGGGTGCGCGTGGAGCGCGGGCGCCTCTCGGCGAGCGGGCCGGCCCTGACCTACAGCGAGGCGACGGGCCTGGGCGTGCTGGCCGGGCGCGCCGACGTGGTCGTGACGCCAGAGGACGAGGCCGACGCGGACGTGCGCATCGCGGCGGACGAGGTCGCCTTCGACGTCGACACGGACCGCTCGACCAGCACGGGCAACGTGACCCTCGTGAACGGTCAGCAGTCGGCGGAGGCCGACACGCTCGTCTACGAGGAGGACCGCGAGCTGGCGGTGCTCACGAGCGCCGGGTCGCAGGTGACCATCACGCGCGAGGACGACGCCGGCGACGTCACGGTCATCACGGCCGACGAGATCCGCGTCCTCACGGGCGCGAAGCTGCTGTACGCGCGCGGGAACGTGACCGTGGTGGACGGCGCCATCACCAGCACGGGCGCGCAGGTGTTCTTCGACGACAACTCGGGAATCGCGGAGGTGATCGGCGCTCCCGGCGCGCCGGCCAAGGCCGAGGACGCCGGCACGGGCGCCACCCTCGTCACGGACCGCATCCAGCAGGACGTGGAGTACGACTTCTTCGAGGCCATCGACGCGTCTGTGCCTAGCGCTTACGACGCGGCCGCGTTCGCGCTGTCGGGAGAGACCGCCGAGTGAGGCCGGCGCCGGCGCCGCTGGCGGTCACCGCGGGCGTCGTGGCGACGCTGACCGTCCTTGGCCTGGCGCTGGCGCAGACGAGCACCACCTTCACCGTGAGGCGCGACGACGCGGCGATGGTCGTCACGAACCTCGCGTTGGCGGCCGACGGCGCCCGCACGATAGGCAACAACGCCAACTGCGCGGAGGGTCAGCGGACGACCATCGTCTACGGTCCGGCGCCGGGGCACGTCGAGACCCGCGTGGAGGACGCCGTCCTCACGTCGCGGTTGGCGGTCATCACCACGCCCGACGGTGCGCAGGAGGGCGCGGGCGAGGAGACGCTCGAGCTGACGGGCGATTCGGTGACGTTCTCGCGGCCGGGCTGCATCGAGGAGCGCACGCCGCCCGAGGCGCCGACCGTGCAGCTCGTGCAGGGGAAGACCACCGTCGTGGGCACGCGTTTCTACCTCGACCGCGAGATCGACCTGGGTGAGATGACGGGCCCCATCTCGCTCGAGCGGCTGGGCGAGGAGGGCGCCGCGCCGCTGCGAGCCACTGCGGACGCCATGGAGTTCGCGGTGGGGGAGCAGCGGGCGACGCTGACCGGCAACGTGCGGGTGGTGTCGGACGAACGCACCACCACTGGCGACCGCCTCGAGCTCGACGAGGCGGCGGGCACGGCCGTGCTGACCGGCAACCCCGCGCGAAGCGTGAAGGGCGGCGACGAGCTGGCCGGCAACCGGCTGCTCTACTACCTCGACAGCGACGACGTGGTCGTCATCGGCAACGTCAGCGGCACGCTCGAGGTGGAGCTGGAGTAGCGGGCTCGGCGCCGGCGGCGACGGCCCGTCAGCGCGCGAGCTTCGGGAGGTTGACGACCAGTACGCCGGCCGCCAGGTGGGCCGTGACGCGCTCGCGGTCGACGGGGCCGGGCAGCGAGAACGTGCGCTGGAACGGCCCGACGCTCCGTTCCGAGAAGATGATGCGGCTCTCGGCGAGGGGCGGTTCGCGGAGGCCGGCCACCAGGAGCTCGCCATCTTCGACGGCGATCTCGAGGTCGGCCTGGTCGACGCCCGGCACCTCGAGGTGCAGCTGGTAGGCGGCGCCAGAGTCGAGGAAGTCTGCCCTTGGCTGGCTGCCGCGTCCGGCGCTGGTCTGCTGCACGAGGGCCTCGATGTCGTCGCGAACGGCGAGCAGCTCCTCGATGTCTCCGGCCGTGCCGCGCTTCTCGATGCTCATGGCGCGAGTCTAGCACCCGCTCCTGAAGCGTCTGTTAGCGTTGCCGCATGCCCGACGAGGCCGACCAGAACGTCACCATGCCTCCCGCCGCGGGCGGCGGGGCGCCGGCGGCGGGGCCGCTCGTGCCGGTGCTGGCAGGCCCGACGGCGTCGGGGAAGAGCGGAGCCGCCATGCGCCTGGCCGTGGCGTTCGGGCTCGAGATCGTGTCGGCGGACGCCATGCAGGTCTACCGGGGCATGGACGTGGGCACGGCCAAGCCGACGCCCACCGAGCGCGCCCAGGTGCCGCACCACCTGCTCGACGTCGTGGAGCCGTCCGAGCCGTTCTCCGTGGCCGCGTACGTCGAGCTGGCGGAGGCGGCCATTGCGGACGTCCTCGCGCGCGGTCGGTCGCCGCTCGTCGTGGGGGGCACAGGCTTCTACCTGCGGGCGCTGCGCGAGGGCCTGCCCACCGTCCCACCGGCCGACCCCGCCGCCCAGGCACCGCTGTGGGAGGCGGTGGCGGCCGGCCGGCTGGCGGAGCTCGACGCCGAGCTGCGGGCGGCGGCGCCGGCAGACGCGGCGCGCGCCGCCCTCAACCCGCGGCGCGTGGTCCGTAGCCTCGAGGTGCTGCGCGCCACGGGCCGCGCGCCGAGCGCCTTCCCGCGCCGCGCCCCGCGCTTCGCCTACCGCGCGGCCCACCTCCACCCGCCGCTGAGCGTGCTGCGGCCGCGCATCGTCGCGCGCACCGCCGCCATGTTCGAGCGGGGCCTGGTGGCCGAGGTCACCGGGTTGCTGGCGCGTTACCCGCACCAGCCGACTGCGCTACAGGCGATCGGCTACAAGGAGGTCGTGGCACTTGTGCGCGGCGAGGCGACGGAGGGCGAGGCCCGCGCGGCCGTCGCCGCCTCCACCATCCGTTACGCCAAGCGGCAACGCACGTGGTTCGGGGCCGAGGCGCCGGAGGCGCGCCTGGCGTCGACGGGGGAGGAGGCGTTCGAGGCGCTGGCCGCGTGGTTGGGCGCCAGGCAGGTCTGACGCGTGGTTGGGCGCCGGGCAGCTCTGACCCGTGGTTGGCCGTGACGCGTGGTCGGCCGCCCGGCCGATGTGACGCGGGGCACCGCCGAGCGGGGCCCGTCAAGCGGGGCGCCGCCGGCGTCGGCGCCGCCGAGGTCGGCACACCCGCGGCCGTTCAGGCGGGGACCGAGTTGTCCTTCTCGTCGCCGGGCTCGCCGGCGCCCTTGTCGGCAGGATGGGAGCCGCGTCCCTTGCCCTTGCCGCGCTTCTTGCCGGTGAAGAAGTCACGGACCCGCTCCACGACGGTCTCCTCCTGCGGCGCGACGGCCTCGCCCATCTCGGCGGCGTACGCCTCCAGGTGCTGGCGGGCGGCGGGCGAGAGCTTGTCGGGCACGACGACCTTGACGGTCACGACCTCGTCACCCGTCCCGCCCTGCCTCAGGCGGGGCATGCCCTTGCCGCGCAGGCGGAACACGGTGCCGGGTTGCGTGCCGGCCGGCACGCTGACCGCCTCCTCCCCGTCGAGGGTGGGCACCTCGAACGCGCCGCCCAGCGCGGCCTGGGCCACGCCGACCTCGAGCGTGTAGTGCAGATCGTCGCCTGCGCGCTCCAGGAACGGGTGGGCGGCCATCTGGATGTAGAGGTAGAGGTCGCCGGCCTGGCCACCGTCGACGCCGACGTTGCCCTCGCGCGGCACGCGCAGTCGGTAACCGCCGTCGATGCCGCGGGGGAGGTTGACGGCCACGTGGTCGCGGCTGCGCTCGCGGCCCCGGCCGTTGCAGATCTTGCACGGGGTGGTGATGATCTGCCCCTCGCCGTGGCAGTCGGGGCAGGTGCGCGCCGTGATGACGGCGCCGAACAGCGACTGGGCCTGCACCCGGACCTGGCCGCTGCCGCCGCAGCGCGGGCAGGTCGACTTGCCGCCGGAGCCGGGTTCGGCGCGGTCGCCGTGACAGTGGTGGCACGCCTTGAGGCGTTCGATCTCGACGTCGACGGTGGCCCCGTCGCGCGCCTGCTCGAGCGTGACGACGAGTTCGGCCTCGAGGTCCTCGCCCTGCTGGCCCTGGGCGCGGGTGCGGCCGGTGGCGAAGTTGGCCCCGAACACGGAGGCGAAGATGTCGAAGATGTCGCCGCCCATGGGGACGCCGTCGTCGACGCTCCCGTAGCGGTCGTAGCGGGAGCGCTTCGCTTCGTCGGAGAGGACGGCGTACGCCTCGTTGATCTGCTTGAACTTGTCCTCGGCGGCCTTGTCGCCGGGGTTGCGGTCCGGGTGGTAGGCCAGCGCCAAACGGCGGTAGGCGGCCTTGATGGCCTTGTTGTCGGCGCTTCTCTCTACCTCGAGGACGGCGTAGTAGTCGGCCATGCGGCCGCCAGTATAACGGAGGGCGCTCACGCTTCCTGAGCGTCACGTTGCATTGTGGCGGCCGGGGGCGTCAGCCCTTCTTGGCCAGGGCCTGGAGTCGCTTGGACGCCTCCTCGGCGCCGATGTCGCCGGCCTCCAGCTGGTCGAGGATGGTGGAGCGCTCCTCGAGCACGTCGGGGCCGACCTCGTAGCCGAGCGCTAGCAGGAGCTTGTCGAAGCGCAGGCGCACCGTCGGGTAGCTGATGCCCAGCACGCGCTCCGCCTCCTTGAGGTTGCCCCTCACCTTCACGAAGATGCGGAGGAACTCGAGGTGCTCGTTGGCGAGGAGTGCGAACTCGTTGGGCGTGAAGCGCCCCTCGATGACCACTCCGCTCTCCTCGCACTCGAGCCTCGTGACCATCAGCGGGCCGCCCGTCACTGGGCAGGCGGTGGGCATGGGGAGTCTCTTCATCGCTCGTGCTCCTTCTCACTACCGGCCACCGGGGGCCGGTTCAGAGTTGCGTGACCTCCACCTTGGCTTGGTCCGTCGTCACGCTCAGGAACGGCACGCCAGGTGGCAGCCTCAGGATGTCGCGGGCCCGGCCGCCCGCCAGCTCGTCGAGGGTCCTTAGGACCGCCGCCCAGGCGTCGCCGTCCGCGCCCAGCTCTCCGCGCCCCTCGAGCCAGCCGAGGCGCGTGCGCAGGCGCGCAGGCAGGCGCGGCCAGGCGGCCTCCGCCAGCTCGAGCGCTCCGAGGGCGAAGGCGGCTATCTCCTCGAGCGCCCAGAGCGGGAAGGCCAAGGCCAGCCGGACCTTGCCCGCGCTGACGCGCACGACGACGATGCGCGGCCTGAGGGCCGCCAGGTAGTCGCGCAGGCCGCCGGCGTCTGGGCGCCTCGGCGTCAGCACGCTCACACCACCTCGACCACGACCGTGGTCTTGCCCCCGTTCGACTCGTCGTCGGCCTCTATGTCGAGCAGGCGTCCGTCGGGCACGTCGTCGCCCAGGTCCTTGAGGAGCTGTTCCAGGTCGATCCCCTGGAGCGACAGCTCGGCGCTCGCGTCGGCGGGTAGGAAGCGACCCGCGTACTTCGCGAGGGCGAGCGGGATGTTGACGCGCACCTTGGCGCCGGAGCCCTCCCCGTTGGGGGGCGCGTCGACGGCGATGCGCAGCACCCTGGCGGCGCCGCGCGCCTTGGCGGCGGGGGCGGCCTCGGCCGGCGTCGGGCCAGGCGCGCCGACGGCCCTCAGCAGGTCCGTGGCGGCGTCCACGGAGATGCGGCCCGCCGCCAGCATGTCTAGGATGCGCTTGCGGGCGTCCTGGTCACTCATGGTCGCCGCCGCGCCTGATCACGATGTTGCCGGCTATGACCTTGACCTCCAGGGCGGCCGTCCCGGCACCGACGGTTCCTTCGAACCGCTCGCCCACGAGCCGGCGTTCGGTCTCGAAGGGGGGCTCGACCTCGATGTCGCCGACCGACACGTTGCCGGTGACGGTCACGTCGGAGCCGGGGAGCAGTACGACCGTCACCTCGCCCGCCTTGGCGTGCACGCGGTGCCGGCCGGCAGTGGGGGCGATGCGGATGTCGACGTCTCCGGCGAGCGTGTCGAGGTCGACGCCCTTGAGCCCGTGGGCGTCGAGGTCGCCCGCCGCGAGCGTGCCGCGGAGGTACTCGACGCCGTGCAGCTCGATGTCGCCGGCCGTCTTGGCCAGCTCGACGCCGTACCCGGGCGGGAGCCGCAGCGAGAAGTCGCCCTTGAGGACGTTGCCGAGACCCAGCCAGGCGAGGTCCGCCGAGGCGGGCTTGGCGCCGCCCGTCAGTCGGTACCCTTCCGGCGTCGGTTCGAAGCCGAGGTCGCGCGAGCCCGAGCGGCCCGTTGGCGCCGCCAAGCGCGGGTCGACCGCGACCTCGAGGTCGCCTGCCAGCATCTCGACCCGCAGCCACTTGACACCGGCGGGTGCCAAGCGCGGGGCGGCTCCGTCCTTGCCCTGCTGCGAGGCGCTTCCGGGCGCGGTCGCCGCGTTGCTGGCCGACCCGGGCGTTGCCGCCGCTTCCGGCGCGGCGGCGGCTTCCGCCGCGGCCGCTTCCGCCGCGGCGGCCACGGGGGCCGCGGGCGCCACGGG
>JACFNR010000045.1:8120-22108 GCA_019454765.1 Trueperaceae bacterium
GCACGCGGCGCCTCAGGGGGGCGGGGCGCCGGCGGGACGTCGGAGACCTCGACGCGCGCCGCCGACCCGAGCGTTGTCTCGGTCGGCACGCGGCCGTCGTCGGGCTCCCCGTCGGGCTCCCTGACGCCGGCCGCCACGGACCTGAGCACGGCGATGAGCCGATCGCCCTCGTCGGCTGTGATGCGGCCGTCGGCCACCATGTTGGCTACCCGTTCGATCTCGTTCATTCTCTCTCTCCCTGACGGCGAACACGGCCGGCGCGCCGGAGTGATCGCGAGCAGCGCGGCTGCTCAGCGGAGGTTGGGGACGGCCCGGGGCGATTCGCCGGGCCCGCGGCCACCGTGGTCGTGCGTGCGCTGCCCGTCGTCGATCCGCGCGGCCCAGGCCTGCAGGCGTAGCGCCAAGCGGTGGCGGAAGCCGGCGCCGGCGGCGCGGGCCAGGCGGATGTTCGCGGCTTCGGCCCTGAGCTCGCTCGGACGATCGTTGGTGCGGCGGATGTCCAGGTACGCGTTCATCTCCTCGCCTCCTCGAGAAGATGATAAGAGGTGGTTAACAGATTGTCAAGTGTCGGTTACCATTCTCCAACTGCCGCCTTTACATCCTCTCCGAACGGCTGGAGGACGTAGGCGCCCTCGACCATCCGGCTGGCCGCGTAGCCGCGGTCGAAGAGGGGGATCATCGCTCGCCCGACCGCGGCCCGCCAGGCGCGCGCGAGGTCTGGCGCGGCGCCCAGGAGGTGGGTGACGTCGGTCGGAACGGCCACGAGGATGGCCGCACCCCTGCTCACGGCCTCGTCGTCGACGGGCACGAGCTGCGGCCCGGCCAGCGCTCCCTCGCCGGCGCGCCGCAAGGCCCAGACCGCGGCCGGGGGGCGCGGGGCGGCGGGCCGCACGCCGCCGGCTCGCAGTCCCTCCACCACGTCGCTCGCCAGCGGCCAGAGCGCCAAGAGCCGGTCGGTGGCCTGCCCGCCGCCGAGCGGGCCGCTCATGGGGCCGTAGAAGTCGGGGAGGTACTCGGCCCCGACCGCCCCGAGGTGTTCCAGGTTGAGGTTGGCGTTGCGCGCCTGCAGCGGGTCGAAGGTCCAGGTGATCCAGCCGAGGCCACGGGCGAGGCACCATGCCCGCTGATCCCACTTGAGCGCCCGTCCGACGCCGTGCCCGCGAGCGGCGGCGTTGACGGCCACCATGTGCGAGTGCAGGCCGGGTCCGCGCATCCCCCGGCCGTGCGGCTGCGCCAGGAAGCCGTAGGAGAAGCCGACCAACCTGCCGTCGACGAAGGCCCCCGCCAACTGGCCGCCGGCGTGGATGACCGCGCGGATCTGCGAGCCCGGCACGATCTCCACCTCGTCAAGGCCCCATACGTCGCGCTGCAGCTGCTCGACCGCCAGCAGCTCCTCGTGGCTCGACAGGGGCCTGACCTCGAGCGTGCCTGCGCTCGCCGTCGGCTCGCCGACCGTCGCCTCGTCCTGTGCGGTGCTGTCGTCGTTAGGCCCCACTGCCTACCCTCCCGGCCGGGCGGCCTTGCGCCGCCTCAGGAGAGGCTACTACTAGACGTGCCGGCGCGGCTGTCCGGCTCGCGTCCGCTCGTAGCGTCGGCTCAGTCGTCGGCGGCGCTAGGGGGGCGCCCAGTGAGGCTGAAACGCGGCTCGTCGACGTCCCAGCCGGTGTGGCGTTCCACGTACTCCTTGAGGAAGCGACCAAGGGGCACCCCGTCGATCATGGGCGCCGGCACGTCCTGCACCTCGCCCGTGGCCGGGCAGACGACGTGGTAGTGGGTGCTGACGTTGCTGTCGTATAACGCCTGCCCAGCCGCGCCCCTGAACTCACGCACCAGCCCGGCGCCCGCCAGGGCCGACAGGTTGAGGTAGACGGTAGACAGGCTCAGGTCCTCGCCCCGCTGCTTGAGGTCGAGGTACAGGCTCTCGGCGCTGACGTGCCTGTCCTCCTCCAGGAGGAACGAGAGGATCACCTCGCGGGGCCGGCTGTAACGGAGACCGTACTCGCGGAGCACCTCACGGGCGCTGGCCGCCTCGCACCCGTGCTCAGCGTGCGCGCCGCCGTTGGCGGCGGGGCCGTCGTTGCTGTGCCTTGACTCTTCCATCGGCATCTCCAGCGAGGTACTCATGCGCTCCCTGCCAACCAGCCTAGCATGTCGGAATCGCTCCGAGTTGGTGATCGACCGGAACTCCGCCCCGCACGTCCGAGAATAGCAGGTCGGGGCGCGAATAGGAACGACTCGCCGCACGGCCGGTGCCTGGTAGGTGCGGCGCGCAGCGCCCGGCCGGCGGTCCCGCGGCAACACGCGGAACGCCCCGGGCGCCGCGTTCCTGCGGACCCGGGGCGTGACCGGTCGCCCGCCTAGAGCAGGTCTCGAACGGCCTCGCGCTCCTCGAGCAGCTCGGCCTCCGACTTCTTCATCCGCTCCTTCACCCGCGGGTTCAGGTCCAGCCCCTCCACCACCGTCGCGCGGCCGCCCTTGACGGTGACCGGGTAGGAGTAGATGAGGCCCTCTGACACACCGTAAGCGCCGCTGGCGATGCCCATGCTCACCCAGTCGCCGTCGGGCGTGCCGAGCACCCAGTCGCGCACGTGATCGATGGCCGCGTTGGCCGCCGACGCGGCGCTGGAGGCGCCACGCGCGTCGATGATGGCGGCGCCGCGCTTCTGCACCGTGGGGATGAAGCTGTCCTCGACCCAGGCCTCGTCGACCAGCTCGGTGGCGGGTCGGCCCGCCACCGCGGCGTGGCTCAGGTCGGGCACCTGCGTACTCGAGTGGTTGCCCCAGATGGTCATGCGGGTGACCTCGCCTGCCTTGGCTCCGGCCTTGGCGGCCAGTTGGCTCTTGGCCCGGTTGTGATCGAGGCGCGTCATGGCGCTGAACTGCTCCGGGGCGAGGTCGGGCGCGTTGCGCATGGCGATGAGGCAGTTGGTGTTGGCGGGGTTGCCGACCACGAGCACCTTCACGCCGCGGGCGGCGTGGTCGTTGAGGACGCGCCCCTGCGCCGTGAATATGGCGCCGTTCGCCTGCAACAGGTCCTTGCGCTCCATGCCGGGTCCGCGGGGCCGCGACCCGACGAGGAGCGCGAAGTCCGCCTCCTTGAAAGCCACCGCTGGATCGTCGCTGGCCACCACGCCGTGCAAGAGCGGGAAGGCGCAGTCGTCGAGCTCCATGACCACTCCCTCGAGCGCCTTCAGGGCGGGTGTGATCTCGAGCAGTTGAAGGATCACGGGCTGGTCGGGACCGAGCATGGCGCCGGATGCGATGCGGAACAGCAGCGCGTAACCGATCTGCCCAGCGGCGCCGGTCACCGCGACGCGAACGGGTTGCTTCATGACGTCACCTCTGTTCGATTCGAGCGCCCGACGCGGGTCCGGTCGAGAGCGCGAAGCCGCCGCGCGGAACCCCGCCCGGAGGCCGTGCCCGTCGGCGCTTCGGTGCATCGTACCACCGGCGTGCGTTGGTCGCCGGCGTCGACCGACCCGCCCAGGCCGCTCAGCGCCGACGCGCCGGCCGGTGACCGGTCCGGACCTCAGCCCTGGTAGCCGAGCAGTTCCAACAGGCGCTGCAGCTCGTCCTCGCCCTTGAAGTGGAGCTCGATGCGCCCCTTCTTGGCGCCGCCGGCGATCGTCACCCGCGTGCCGGCGAACCGGCTCAGGTCTTCCTCCAGCCTCACGTAGCGGCCGGCGGGCCTGGTGCGGCTCGGCGTGGCCGCCGGGCGCCGCAGGCCCTCGGCCTCCCGAACGGTGAGCCCGCGCCTGACGATCTCATCCAGCGCCCAGTCGCGGTCCGTCTCCGGTTGCCCGAGGATCGCCCGCGCGTGGCCCGCCGCGATCACGCCGTCCTCGACCGCCGTTTGCGCCCGCTCCGGGAGGGCGAGCAACCGCAACGTGTTCGCGATGGCGCTGCGGCTCTTGCCGACGGCCTCCGCGACGCGCTCCTGGTTCATGCCGAAGTCGAGGAGCAGCTTGAAAGCACGCGCCTCTTCCATGGCGTTCAGGTCCTCCCGCTGGAGGTTCTCGACGATGGCGATCTCCAGCGTCTCCTGGTCGCTGAGCTCCCTGACGATGGCGGGGAGGCTCGTGAGGCCGGCGCGCTGCGCCGCCCTGAAGCGCCGCTCGCCCGCCACGATCTCGAAGCCGCCGTCTACGGGTCGCACGACGATCGGCTGGAGCACGCCCTTGGCGGCGATGGACGCGGCCAGCTCCGCGATGCCGGCTTCGTCAAGCCGCTTGCGAGGCTGGAACGGGGAGGGGATCAGCCGGGTGACCTGCAACTGCTGCACGCCGCCCTTCTCGACCTTGGGTAGCAGCGCGTCGAGCCCCCGGCCGAGGCCCCTAGGCTTCGCTGACACGGCGGATCACCTCCTCCGCCAGCGCCTCGTAGGCCACGGCGCCCTGCGATGTGGGCGCGTACGCCAGGACCGACTGGCCGTAGGACGGCGCCTCGGCCAGGCGCACCGTACGTGGGATGATCGTCTCGAACACGAGGCCTCCGAAGTGCTTGCGTACGTTCTCCTCGACCTCCTGGGAGAGGCGCGTGCGACCGTCGTACATGGTCAACAGGATCCCGAGGATGCGCAGGTCGGGGTTCACCGAGCCGCGCACGCGTTCCACGGTGTCCATCATGGACGCTATGCCCTCCAGCGCGTAGTACTCGGTCTGGAGCGGGACCACCAGCAGGTCGGCGGCGGCGAGCGCATTGAGGGTGAGGATACCCATGGACGGCGGCGCGTCGACGATTATGAAGTCGTAGTTCGGTCGCACCCCCATCAGGCCGCGGGCCAGCAGGCGCATGTTCTCACGACCGGCGTCGACCTCGACCTGCACTCCGGCCAGGTCGCCGGTGGCGGCAAGCAGGTCCAGGTTCGGCGTCGAGGTGGCGCAGACGGCCTGGCGCGCCGAGGCGCGGCCGGCGATGACGTCGTAGACGGTGCGCTCCGGCGCCGTGACTCCCACGCCGCTGCTCGCGTTGGCCTGCGGGTCGAGGTCGGCGAGCAGGATGCGGCGCCTCCCCGCCAACGCCGCAGACAGGTTGACCGCTGTGGTGGTCTTGCCGACGCCGCCCTTCTGGTTGATCACGCCGATGATCGGCACGCAGAACCTCCGGGAAGCCTTATGGCGACGAGGCTACCACGGGGCCCGAGCTCTTCCTCGACCACCTGGGTTGCCGCCCATCCGGTCTGGGCATGGGCGGCGGGACCTGCAGGCACACCGCGCCGCGCCACCGCTTCGGGCGCCTCCGGGCCCTCGACAGCCCCGCGGCCAGGCAGATCGGCCGGCTCCACGAGCCCCTCGCGCCACCCCGGCCCCCGCCGCGACACCAGCCAGCAGGCGGGGCCCCTGACCCCCTCGGTCAGCGAGGCTAGGTCCCGGAGGGACGCGACGGCCTGCGCGGTCACGACGTCGGCGACCACGTCCTCGAGGGCGCGCACGTCACCGGCGAAGACGCGCGCGTTCGCCAGGCCGAGCTGTGCGACGACGAGCTCGAGGAAGGCCGCCCGGCGGCGCCTGCGCTCGACGAGGTGGACGCTCGCGGCGGGCATGGCCACCGCCACGACGACACCGGGGAGGCCCGCCCCAGAGCCCACGTCGACGACGCACGGGGCGGGGCCGACCAACCGTTCGATCAGGGTCGCGTACCGCCCGGCCTCGTCGATCAGCCGGTCGAGGTCGTCCAACGCGCGCCTCGAGACGAGGTCGAGCGCGGGGTGGTAGCGCCCAACGAGGTCGCGGTACCGCGCCAACCGTTCTTCTGGCGACCCCGCCGCGGCGTCGCGACGGTCAGGCACGGCGCCCCGTCCGCGCGGCGCGCGCTGCCCCGACGGCCCGGTCGGGCCAGAGTCGAGAGGGCGCCAGCGCCGTGCCCGACGGCATCCGTGCCGATTGTTTCACGTGAAACATCCCCTCAGCCGCTCGCGCCCTCGGCCGCGACGTGATGGTGCCCCTTCAGGTGAACGAGCAGGGCGGTGACGTCGCTGTCGCGCACCCCCCGCACCCGCTGCGCTGCGCCGAGCGTCGCGGGCGCCGCGCGGCGCAGCGCCGCGCGGCCCTCGTTGGAGAGGCTCGCGACTCGCTCCAGGTCCACGCCGTCCAGGCTCATCCTCTCGTACGCCGCGCGACCCCCGAGCTGTCTGTTAGCGCGGTCGATGTACGCAGCGTAGCGGACCAGCGTGACGACCCGGGCGACCTCCCCTGCGCTCAACGCCTCGCGGGCCGGGCCCGTCAGCCTCGCCACGTCCTCGTATTCCACGCCGGGCCGACACAGCAGCGTCGCGGCGAGGACTCCGTCGTGCCTAACACTCGCGAGCCGCTCCACCTCGCGCCGCACCCGTTCGTCGGACGCGCGGTGCCGCGCCAGTTCCGCGTCACCGACGAGGCCCCACTCGTGACCCAGAGCCATCAACCGCTCGTCGGCGTTGTCCTGGCGGTGCAGGAGCCGGTACTCGTTACGCGAGGTCAACATGCGGTACGGCTCCTCGATGCCCCAGCGCACGAGGTCGTCGAGCATCACCCCCAGGTACCCCTGGTCGCGTCGCACGGTCACGCGGGCCATCCCGGCGGCATGCCGCGCCGCGTTGACTCCCGCGACGAGCCCCTGGGCGGCCGCCTCCTCGTAGCCGCTCGTCCCGTTGATCTGCCCGGCCGAGAAGAGCCCCGGCAGCCGGCGCGACATCAGCCCGACGTCGAGCTGGGCCGGGTCGAGCGCGTCGTACTCGACGGCGTAGGCGTAACGGTGGATGCGGGCGCGCTCGAAGCCAGGGAGGGTCCTGATCATCTCGTCCTGGACGTGGGGCGGCATCGAACTCGACAGACCCTGCAGGTAGAGTTCGCTGGTGTCGAGCCCGTCCGGCTCCACGAACAGCAGGTGATGGTCCTTGTCGGAGAAGCGCACGACCTTGTCCTCGATCGATGGGCAGTAGCGCGGCCCGGCACCCTCGATATCACCGCCATACATCGCCGATTCGTGCAGGTGCTCTTGGATGAGCGCGTGTGTGGCGGGGGTGGTCCGCGTGAGCCACGTCGGCGTGCTCGTCATCCTCGGCCCCGGGACCCCGCTGAAGGTGCCCGGCGGATCGTCCGACGGCACTTCCTGCAAGACGCTCAGGTCGACCGAGTCGGCCCTGATGCGCGGGGGGGTTCCCGTCTTCAACCGGATGAGGTCGTGGCCCGTGGCCCGCAGCGACGCGGACAGGTGTCGCGCCGGTGCCTCGCCCTGACGGCCGGCGGGGCGCTGCCGCTTGCCGTACCACACGACCCCGGCCAAGAAGGTCCCGGTGCACAGCACGACCGCCGGTGCAGCCAGCACGCGCCCGTCGGTGGTCGAGACGCCGGCGACCGCGTTCTCATGCCTGATGATCTCGGCTGCCTCGGCCCTGACGACCTCGATGCCCGCCTCGGCCTCGACGACCGCCCTGGCCGCGGCGGCGTACCCGTCCCGCTCGTTCTGCACCCTCAAAGACTGGACGGCTGCTCCCTTCGACGCGTTCAACGTCCGCGTATGGATGGCCGTCAGGTCCGCGAGGCGCCCCATCTCTCCGCCCAGGGCCTGCAGTTCGAACACGAGCTGCGACTTGCCCGGGCCGCCGACCGCCGGGTTACACGGCATCACGCCGATCTTGTCCGGGTTGGGGAGGACCATGGCCGTCCGCGCACCCAGGCGCGCGGCGGCGAGCGCCGCCTCTATGCCCGCGTGCCCACCGCCGATGACGACCACGTCGAACTCGCGCTTCATCAGTCCCTCCGTCGTCGCGGCCGCGGAACCACCGCGCGCGTGACCCCGCCACGGCGCCGGCCGATGCCTCGACGAGCGCCACAGAGTATAGCGGCCGTCGCCGGACTCCGGCAGTAGTCCGCCCCGCCTAGGCATCCGCGATCCGGGCGGGCCCGCCAGCCGGCAGCGCACGGCGCCGCCCGGCCTGGGCAGGGCGACGGCCGCCGGCCAGGTAGCATCTGATAGACTGCCGAGGCCTGCGGCGCACCACGACCTACCCCGTGACCGACGTGCACAGCGGCGCTGCCTCCGACCCGCGGTCGTGTGGTGATCGGTAGCTCGCGCCCCTTGCGGCGGGGTCGCGTCACTCCGGGTCGGCTCGACGCCGCGCGACCGGCACATCACGCCCGGCAACCGCGCCCCCGGTCCTGTGCTCGGCGCACGCGGCCGGCGGCGTTCGTGGCTGCCTGCACGGATCTGGAAGGAGGGTTCCGCGATGGCGGGGAGGATGCAGGGGATGTGGGACGACGTCATCGCGCGAGTCCGCGAGGAGATCCCGGAGGTCGAGTTCCGGACGTGGTTCACGCAGGTGACCCCCCACGGCATCGTCGACGGCTCGTTCGTCCTCGCCGTCCCTCACACGTTCGCCCGCGACTGGCTGCGCAGCAACTACACCGACGTGATCGAGGGCGCCCTACGGGCGTTGGGGATGGACTCTCCGCGGGTCACGTTCCAAGTGGTCCCCACCCAGGTCACGGAACAGCAGGACATGTTCAGCGGCCCCATCGTCGAGGCCGAGGCGACGGAACGTCTCCCCGTCCGCAAGCCGACGCTGAACCCCAAGTACGTCTTCGCCAACTTCGTGGTCGGCCCCAACAACAACCTCGCCAACGCCGCGGCGCGGGCGGTGGTGGAGGCGCCGGGGCGGGCGTACAACCCGCTGTTCCTCTACGGCGAAGCCGGGTTGGGCAAGACACACCTGATGCACGCGGTCGGGCACGCGGTCTTCGAGAGCAAGCCACACCTGCAGGTCGAGTACGTCACCACCGAGGCGTTCACGAACGATCTCATCACGGCCATCCGCGAGGACCGGATGACGCAGTTCCGGGACCGTTACCGCACCATCGACGTCCTCCTGATCGACGACATCCAGTTCATAGCCGGCAAGGAACGTACGCAGGAGGAGTTCTTCCACACGTTCAACGCCTTGTACGAATCCGGCAAGCAGCTCATCGTGTCATCGGACAGGCCGCCCAAGGACATCCCCACCCTCGAGAAGAGGCTCCGCAGCCGTTTCGAGTGGGGACTGATCACAGACATCCAACCCCCCGAGTTGGAGACGCGCATCGCCATCCTCGCCATGAACGCCGAGTACCGCGGCGTCAAGGTGCCGCAGGAGGTCATCGATTACATCGCCAGGCACGTGACCTCCAACATCCGCGAACTGGAGGGGGCACTCGTCCGCGCCATCGTGTACGCCTCGCTCAACCAGTCGCCGCTGAACCGTCAGACCGTCGCCAAGGCCCTCTCGGACGTGTTCGCGCCCGGCGAGATGAACCTGACGATGCCGGACATCCTCCGCCGGACCGCGGACCACTTCGGCGTGAACTCGGACGACGTGCGGGGCAAGGGGCGCCGCCAGGAGCTCGTCGTGCCCCGCCAGATTGCCATGTTCCTCATCCGCGAGCTGACGACGCACTCCTACCCCGAGATCGGCGAGTACTTCTCTGGCCGCGACCACTCGACGGTCATGTACGCCGTGCAGAAGATCCAGGCCTTGACCGACGAAGACGGCGACGTCCCCCGGGCCGTGCGCACCATCCGCGACTCCTTGGTCTGAGCCGCGACCGCCGGTGGCAGGGAACGCCCGGCGCGGCTCCTTTCCCGAGCGCAGCGCGACCTGTGGACAAACCTATGGACAACCTGTCGACAACCTGCGGAGGTCTCTGTGGACCGGTCACCAACGGAGACCACCTGGGGATTGCGGTGGAGCGTCGCCATAGTTCTCCACAGCCCACCCCGAGTTGTCCACAACGCGCTCAACAGTCACCTCGTCGTCCCCAACGACGATAACGTCGCTATCCACACTCTCCACAGCCCCTACTATTAGTGGTTCTCCCCTTCAAGAGTTGTATGAACCCGCGAGGACCGAGCGGGCATGCCCGGTTGGAACCCTACCGGGTAGCGGGGTAGGTCGTGCGCCCTGGAGTCCGAGCCCGTCTCGAGCGGGTCAGGGACCGTGCCTCACCACCGCGGCCCAGCAAGTGCTCGCACTGGACGATGTATGCTCTAGCCGGGCGCGACGCCGGCGCCACGCCGACCGCCGCCGATCCCGTCCAACGGCACCTACGTGGCGCCGGACGGTGTGGCTGCATGGCCGTAGACCCCGAGGCCCAGGAGAGATGTCCAGGAGAGTTGCATGAAGGTGCTCGTCCCCAAGAAGAGCCTCGCCGAGACGCTCGCTCGCGTCGAGCGCATCGTCCCCAGTCGCTCCAGCAACCCGGGACTGAGCCTCCTGCGGATCGACGTCGACGAGGACGGCATGGAACTCAGCGGCTCGAACATGGACGTCGACATCCGCGCGCGCTTCGCTGTCGATTCCCCCGGGAGCGCGAGTTGTGCCGTCGTTGGGCACGTCTTCAGCCAGGTGGTGCGCGCGCTTCCCTCCGAGGACGTCGCCATCGACCTCGGCGACGGCGAGATGGAGATCAGCTCCGGCACCTTCGCGACTAGGCTGCAACTCATGGCGCCCACCGCCGCGCCGGTACTCACCTTCCCCACGGAGCACCAGGGAGCACTGGACGCCGGCAAGCTCGAGCGCGCCCTGTCGGCCGTCAAGTACGCCGCCTCGGTGGCGGACTTCCAGGCCGTCTTCCGCGGCGTGAAGCTCGAACTCGCTGACGGCCGCACCCGGAGCGTGGCGACCGACGGCTTCCGGCTCGCCTACTACGACCTACCGGAGAGCTCGGGCCTGGCGGCCGATATCATCGTGCCGGCGCGGAGCGTCGAGGAGTTGCTGCGCGTCCTGGGCGACGGAGAGGTCAAGCTCGGCCTCGAACCCGGCCAACTCAGCGTGCAGCACGGCAACTACGCCTTGAACCTGAAGCTGATGGACGGGACCTTCCCCGACTACGAGCGCGTGATCCCCAAGCGGTTCCCCGTGAGCATCACGCTGCCCGCTGCGGGTCTGGCGGAGGCCGTCACCCGCGCGGCGCTCATGGCCGACAAGACGACCAACAACCGCGTCGACCTCTTCATCAAGGACGGCGAAGTGCGCATCACCGCCGAGGGGAGCTTCGGTAGGAGCCAGGAGACCATCCCCGTGATGCAGGAAGGCACCGATTCGGAGATCGGTGTCGCGTACAACAGCAAGTACCTCGTGGACGCCCTCAGCCGCGCGAGCGGCGACGTGCGGCTCAGCTTCTCCTTCTCCGGAACGGAAGCCGCGCCCAGCGTGGTGACCGACCTGAGCGACCCGAGTTACCTGGCGATGGTGGTACCCCTCAAGACTTCGTAAGGCCGGGGTACAGGAGGACCGATGACAAGTATCGAAGACGTGCGCGCGCTCGAACTGCTCGACTCGCGCGGGAACCCAACCGTGGGCGCGATCGTGACGCTCACGAGCGGCGCGACCGGCATGGCCGCCGTGCCATCGGGTGCCAGCACCGGCGCCCACGAGGCCGTGGAACTCAGAGACGGCGGCGGACGCTACCTCGGCAAGGGCGTGCTCAAGGCCGTCCAGAACGTGAACGAGCGCATCGCGCCCGAGCTGCTCGGCATGGACGCCCTGGAGCAGGCCGCCATCGATCGCGCCATGTGCGAACTCGACGGCACCCCCAACAAGGGCGAGCTGGGCGCCAACGCCATCCTCGCCGTGTCGCTCGCCACGGCCCGGGCCGCCGCGGACGCCCTCGGGGTTCCCCTCTACCGCTACCTCGGTGGGCCCAACGGGCGCGTGCTGCCGGTGCCCCTCATGAACGTCATCAACGGCGGCAAGCACGCCGACAACGCCGTCGACATGCAGGAGTTCATGCTCGTCCCCCTGGGGTTCCCGACGTTCGGGAGCGCGGTGCGGGCGGGCGTCGAGACGTTCCACCACCTGAAGAAGGTGCTTACCAAACGCGGTTACAACACGAACGTCGGTGATGAGGGCGGCTTCGCGCCCGACCTCAAGAGCAACCGCGAGGCGCTCGAGGTGCTGCTGGAGGCCATCGAGAAGGCGGGTTACGCCCCCGGCGACGAGATCGGCATCGCCCTCGACCCGGCCAGCACGGAGTTCTACCAGGACGGGCGCTACCACCTGAAGGCCGAGGGCAAGGAGCTCGACTCCGACGGCATGATCGCGTACTGGCAGGAGTGGGTCGAGCGCTACCCGATCGTGTCGATCGAGGACGGCCTCGCCGAGGACGACTGGGTCGGTTGGGCGAAGCTGACCAAGGCCCTGGGGGGCCGGGTCCAACTCGTTGGCGACGACCTGTTCGTGACGAGTAGCGCCCGGCTTCAACGCGGAATCGACGAGCACGTGGCGAACTCCATCCTCGTGAAGGTAAACCAGATCGGCACCCTCACGGAGGCGATGGACGCGATGGAACTCGCCAAGACCTACGGGTACAGGAACGTCGTCAGTCACCGTTCCGGCGAGACCGAGGACGCCTTCATCGCCGACCTGGCCGTGGCCGTCAACGCCGGGCAGATCAAGACCGGCTCGGCGAGCCGCTCCGACCGCGTGGCCAAGTACAACCGCCTCTTGGCCATCGAACAGGAGCTCGGCGACGCCGCCCGGTACCTGGGCAAGGCCGCCTACAAGCGATGAGCAAGAACCGCAGCACGAAGATCGTGGCGACGCTGGGGCCGGCCTCCAGCTCACCCGAGATGCTCGAGAAGCTGTTGAGGGCCGGCGTCAACGTGTTCCGCCTCAACTTCTCGCACGGGGCGCAGGAGGTGCACCGCGCCACCGTGACCGGCATCCGCGCCGCGGCCGAGAGGCTCGGCGTGTCGGTCGGCATCCTCCAGGACCTGCAAGGGCCGAAGATTAGGGTGACGCGTTTCGAGCGCGACGAGGTCGAGCTGACGGTCGGCCAGAAGTTCAGCATCACCTGCGCCGACGACAGCCCCGGCGACGAGACCCGGGTGGGGGTCACCTACACGAACCTTGTCAACGACCTCAAGATCGGCGACGAGCTGCTGCTGGACGACGGGCGCCTGGAGTTGCGGGTCACCGCCCTCGACGGCGAGACCATCGAGACCGAGGTCGTGGTGGGTGGGGTGCTCAGCAACAACAAGGGGATCAACATCCCCGGCGCGCACCTCAGCCTGCCGGCCCTGACCGACAAGGACGTGCAGGACCTGCGCTTCGGCGTCGAGCTAGACGTCGACTGGGTCGCCATGAGCTTCGTGCGCACGCGCGACGACCTGCTGCTGGCGCGCCACTACCTCGCGCGGGCTGGCTCCCAGGCGAAGCTGATGGCCAAGATCGAGAAGCCCAGCGCCGTGGACCGCTTCGACGAGATCCTCAAGGAGGTCGACGGCGTCATGGTGGCGCGCGGAGACCTCGGCGTCGAGATGGCCGCCGAGCGCGTGCCGCTGATCCAGAAGCACCTCATCCGCGAGTGCTTGAACGCCGGCAAACCGGTCATCACTGCCACGCAGATGCTCGAGTCCATGATCAACAACCCGAGCCCCACGCGGGCCGAGGCGTCTGACGTCGCGAACGCCATCTTCGACGGCACCGACGCGGTCATGCTCTCCGCCGAGACGGCGGTCGGCAAGTACCCGGTGGAGGCCGTCAAGATGATGGACCGCATCGCCCGCACGGTCGAGGCGTCGGCCGAGTACCGGAGCGGCATGCACCAGCTGGTGCCGGCCGCCGACACGTCGACGGCCGACGCGGTGGCGCTGGCGGCGGTCGAGATGGCTTACAACCTCGACGCGCAACTCATCGTCACCTTCACGTCGAGCGGCAGCACCGCGCTGAGGGTGGCGCGGAACCGCCCGCCCACGCCGGTCCTGGCCATCACACCGAACGCTCGCTCGCTGCGGCAGATGATGGTCATGTGGAGCGTCATCCCGTACCTGAGCGAGGACATCCACGACACCGACGAGATGGTCTCCGTCGCGAAGCGTGCCATCCAGGAGACCAACCTGGTGGCGCCAGAGTCGCGCTTCGTGATAACGGCCGGCGTGCCGTTCGGCATGCGCGGCACGACCAACCTGATCCGAGTGGAGCGCTTCCGCTGAAGCGCAGCGGCCCGGCCAGCTGGCCGGGCCGCGATCCCAAC
>JACFNR010000046.1 GCA_019454765.1 Trueperaceae bacterium
CCGAGCCCTTGCCGCCGTGGTTGCCGTCCTCGATGTACTTCTTGGCGTTGTCCCAGGCGCCGCCGCCGTTGCTCATCATGAGCGCCATCATGAGGCCGGAGCCGATGACGCCGATCAGCAGGCCGCCGAGCGCCAGTGGTCCGAACAGGAAGCCGACGATCAGGGGCGCGGCCACGGCGATGATGCCCGGCAGCGCCATCTCCCGCAGCGCGGCCGCCGTGACGATGTCGACGGCCTTGCCGTAGTCGGGCTTCGCCTTGCCCTCCATGATGCCCTTGATGGTGCGGAACTGGCGCCGCACCTCCTCGATGACGGCGCCCGCCGCCTTGCCGACCGACTCCATCAGGAAGGCGCTGAAGAGGAACGGCAGCATGGCGCCCACGAGGAGACCGACCAGCACGATGGGGTCGTCCAGGCGGAAGGCGCCGGGACCGAACCGGTCCGCGTCGACCAGCTTGAGGCGCTCGGCGAAGTCGGCGAACAGCACCAGGGCGGCCAGGGCGGCCGAACCGATGGCGTAACCCTTCGTGACGGCCTTGGTGGTGTTGCCGACGGCGTCGAGGGCGTCGGTGGTCTCGCGGACGTTGTCGGGCAGCTCGGCCATCTCGGCGATGCCGCCCGCGTTGTCCGTGATGGGGCCGTACGTGTCCATGGCCACGACCATGCCGGTGACGGAGAGCATGGCGACGGCCGCGACGGCGATGCCGTAGAGGCCCGCCAGCGAGTAGGCGACGAAGATGGCGAGCACCAGCAATACGACCGGGAGGGCGGTCGACTGCATGCCGACGGCCAGGCCGGAGATGATGTTGGTGGCGCTGCCCGTCTCGGAGGCCTTCGCCACGCGCCTCACCGGGGCGTAGCGCGTGCTCGTGAAGTACTCGGTGATGAACATGAGCAGGACGGTGACGGCGATGCCGATGAGGCTTGCGCCGAAGAGCGAACCCCAGCTCATGTCGCGGCCGAGCACGGTGAAATCGAAGCTGTGGAACATGAGCCACGTCGCGATGCCGAAGCCGCCGATGCTGATGCCGGCGCTGGCGAAGACGCCCTTGTAGAGCGCCGCCATGATGTTGTTGGAGCCCTCGTTCAGCCGGACGGCGAAGACGCCCAGGATGCTGGCCAGGATGGCGATGGCGCCTAGCACCAGCGGGTAGAGCACGAGGTTGGTGATGCTGCCCGTGCCGGGCAGCAGGTAACCGAGGAACACGGCCCCGATGGCGGTGACGGCGTACGTCTCGAACAGGTCGGCGCCCATGCCCGCGCAGTCGCCGACGTTGTCGCCGACGTTGTCGGCGATGACGGCCGGGTTGCGGGGGTCGTCCTCTGGTATGCCCGCCTCGACCTTGCCGACGAGGTCGGCGCCCACGTCGGCCGCCTTGGTGTATATGCCGCCGCCTACGCGCGCGAAGAGGCTGATGAGCGAGGCGCCGAACGCGAAGCCCACCAGCGGCTCAACCGGGTTGGCCAGGTCGAGCACGACGTGGAACACCCAGAAGAAGCCGGCCACGCCGAGCAGGGCGAGGCCCGCCACCGCCAGGCCGGCGACCGCCCCGCCGTTGAAGGCGATGCGCAGCGCCCCCGCCAGGCCGCTCCGGGCGGCCTGCGCCACGCGCACGTTGGCGCGCACCGCAACGTTCATTCCAACGTAGCCGCTGATGGCGCTGAAGAGCGCGCCGACGGCGAAGCCGGCCGTCGTCCACCACCACATGACGCGGTCGTGGTCGTTGCCGGCCGTGAGCGCCACCACGGCGAAGATGGCCGCGATGATGACGGCCACCACCGTGATGGTGCGGTACTGCCTGTTCATGTAGGCGGCGGCGCCCTGACGCACGGCGTCGGAGATCTCGACCATGCGCGCGTCTCCCGTGGGCGCGGTCATGATGCCCCGCGCCAACAGGAAGGCCGCTATCAACGCCACGATGGCGGCCAAGGGTACTAGGGTGATCAGCAGGTCCATGCTTCCTCCAGCGAGATGCCTGGGCGCGACGATGGCGCGCCCATGGACTGTGACGTGGTGCAGCGGACGCTCGCTTGGCGTGCCTGACGTGGCCGGTGTTCGCAACGTCGGACGGCCCCACCGCAGGTGCCAGCGGTGCGTCCCTGAAGCAGCGGCCAGCTTAACATTCACGGACTTCTCATCAGGGTCCCCGCGGGTTCGGCGCGGGGACCCCAAGCGCCCGGGCGGCGCGGGGGGCCAAGCGGTAACCTTGGGCTGCGCGTCCGGCGCGCCCGTCCCGGCCCCGGACCGAAAAAGGAGGCCGTCATGACCCGCAGCCCTCTCGCCGGGCGGAAAGCCCCCAGGTCCCTCCTCATCGACGTCCCGCGGCTCGTGACCGACTACTACGCCCTGGCGCCCGACCCGAGCGTCGCCGCGCAGCTGGTCGCGTTCGGCACGTCGGGTCACCGCGGGTCGAGCAGCGACGCCACCTTCAACGAGGATCACATCGTCGCCGTCAGCCAGGCGATCGCCGACCGGCGGCGGCGCCAGGGCCTGGGCGGGCCGCTGTTCCTCGGCGCCGACACCCACGCGCTGTCCACCCCGGCGCTGGTCACGGCGCTCGAGGTGCTCACGGCCAACGACGTCCCCGTCGTCACGGCGCGCGGGTTCGCGCCGGTCCCGACCCCCGTCATCTCGCACGCCGTCCTCACCCACAACCTAGGACCCAAGGCCGCCGGCGCCATGCCCGGCGCGGCCGCTCAGGCAGACGGCGTCGTCATCACGCCGTCTCACAACCCGCCTCGCGACGGTGGCTTCAAGTACAACCCGCCTCACGGCGGTCCGGCCGGCTCGAGCGAGACCGCCGAGATCCAGCGGGCCGCCAACGCCTACCTGGCGGCTGGGTTGGCGGGCGTGAAGCGCAGGTCGCTCGCGTCCGCCCGCGCCGCCGGCGCCTTCGAGGAGCGCGACCTCGTCACGCCTTACGTCGCGGACCTCGGCGACGTCGTCGACATGGACGTGATCCGCGGCGCCGGGGTGCGCATCGGCGTCGACCCGCTGGGCGGCGCGGCCGTGGCGTACTGGCAGCCGATAGCCGAGCGCTGGCGGCTCGACCTCACCGTCGTCAACGACGTGGTGGACCCGACCTTCGCCTTCATGCCCGTTGACCACGACGGCAAGATCCGCATGGACTGCTCGTCGCCCGACGCCATGGCCAACCTGATCCACCTGCAGGCCGACTTCGACGTCGCATTCGGCAACGACCCCGATGCCGACAGGCACGGCATCGTCACGCCCACGGGCGGCTTGATGAACCCCAACCACTACCTGGCGGTCGCCATCGACTACCTGTTCACGCACCGACCCGGCTGGCCGCAGGGGGCGAAGGTGGGGAAGACGCTCGTGTCGAGCTCGATGATCGACAAGGTGGCGGGCGGACTGGGCCGCGAGGTGGCCGAGGTGCCCGTCGGCTTCAAGTGGTTCGTCGATGGCCTGCTCGGCGGGAGCTACGGCTTCGGGGGCGAGGAGAGCGCCGGCGCATCGTTCTTGCGTTTCGGCGGCACGCCGTGGACCACCGACAAGGACGGCCCGATCCTCGGGCTCCTCGCCTGCGAGGTCACGGCCCGGACGGGGCAGGATCCCGCCGAGCGGTACCGGGCGCTAACGCGCCGCTTCGGTACCCCCGCCTACTCCCGCCTCGACGTGCCCGCCTCGCCACAACGGAAGCGCGTGCTGGGTGCCCTCACGCCCCAGGCGCTCGAGGCGAGCGGGCTGACCGAACTGGCCGGGGAGAAGATCGTGAGCGTCCTGTCGCGCGCTCCGGCCAACGACGAGCCGATCGGCGGCATCAAGGTCGTGACGGAGAGCGGCTGGTTCGCGGCGCGGCCGTCGGGCACCGAGGACGTCTACAAGATCTACGCCGAGAGCTTCGCCGGTCCGGAGCGGCTGGCGGCATTGCAGGCGGAGGCGCGCGAGCTGGTGCAGGACCAGTTCGAACGGGCCGGCGTGTAGCGCGCGGCGCGGCCCCTACTCCGACCCCGCCGGCACGCTCAGGATAGGCACGGGGCTCGAGCGGATGAGCGCGTCGGCGCGGCTACCGAACAGGAGCCCGACGGCGGAGCCGTGGCGCCTGAGCCCGATGGCCAAGAGCCCCGCCCCCACCTCCTGCGCCACCTGCGGCAGGACCGCCACCGGGTTGCCCGCCCGCACCACCAGCCGCGACGCCACGCCCTGCGACAGGTCGGACAGTCGGGACGTGACCGCCTGCATGTGGGCCGAGTCGTCCTTGAGACGGTCGTCGTCTATCACGTGCGCCAGCACCAGCTCCGAGCCCGACTCGGCGAGGCCGACGGCGAACTCCCACGCGGCCGTGGACGCGGCGCCGAAGTCGGTGGCCACCAGGACGCGGTTGAGCGACTGGGCGGTGGCCTCCTCGCGGACGGTGATCACCGGCACGTCGGCGCGGCGCACGAACCGGCCCGCCACCCCGCCGAGGAAGACGCTGTCGAAGCGGTTGGCGCCGTGGGCCCCCATCACGACCAGGTCGAAGCGGCCTTGCATGGCCAGCAGCTCCTCGACGGGGTTCCCCCAGACCAGCTCGCAGGTGGCGTCCGGGCTGGCGAGATGGGAGAGCATGCCGCGCAGGCGCTCGACCTCCTCGTGACGGCCCTCGTCGGCGCGTCGACTCAGCTCCGGGTTCAGGCTGTCGAGCTGTGACCTGAAGCGGGCGCCATCCGACTCGAAGCGTTGTTGCACGTGCACCACGTGCAGGCTGCCGTTCGTCCGGCGCCGCACGTCGCGCGCCACGGCAAGCGCCAACTGCGCCGGCTGCGAGAAGTCGGTCGGGTGCAGGATCCGCATGCTTACCTCCTGGCGTGAGCCGGTCTCATCATACGGGCAGGAGCGGCGAGCGCCGCGGCCGGCCGACGCCGCCCCGCTGTAGGTGGAACTCCGACGCGCCCGTAGGACCGCCGCCGTGCCGCGCCCCGCCGGGGTCACGTACTCTATGGATGGGCGGCCCCGCCCACTGGAGGTAGAGCATGTACCGGAAGATCCTGATGCCGACCGACGGCAGCGCGAGCTCGGACCTGGCCACGAAGCAGGGCCTGGAGCTCGCCAAGCGACTCGGCGCCGAGGTGACGTTCCTGCACGTCCTAGAGAACCCCCTCACGGCCGGCTACGCCACCCCGGAGACGCTGCCCTACTCCGCCCAGCTCTACCAGGATCTCCGCGCCGCCGCCGTGGACCTCCTGGCGGCGGCGCAGACTTCGGCCGAGTCGATGGGCGTGGCCGCCTCGACCAGGCTGGTCGAGAACCACGATCCCGTGCAGGCCATCCACGAGGCGGAGGCGGATCACGACCTCGTGGTGATGGGCACGCACGGCCGGCGCGGCTTCAACCGCTGGATGTTCGGCTCGGTCGCCGAGGGCGCCCTCCGGCGCTCCACCAAACCGTTCCTGCTCGTGCGCGCCCCCGACGGGGGCGAGGACTGACCCGGGGGCCCAGCGCGCCCGACCGGTGAGGAGGCAACAATGACCGCCAGCAGCAGTAGTGGTCGCGTGCGGGTGCTCGTGCCGCTCGACGGCTCGGACTTCGCCCGCCAGGTGATCCCCTACCTGATCGACGTGCTGAGGCCGACCTCGCACGCCCTGACGCTGCTCAGGGTGGCCCCGGTGCCAGAGGGCCATCACCCCGTCCCGCCCCGCCCACTGGCGTTCGAGGGCTGGTCGGCGCAGCACGGCTGGCGCGGCCAGGAGCCGCCCGTCTACTACAGCCAGGTGTACGAGGGCGCCGTGGCGAACCTCGAGGTCGAGCTGCTCGACGAGGCGCGGCGCCTGGCGGCGGCGGGCTTCGACGTGACGCCGGAGGTGCGCTTCGGCGAGGCGGTCCCGGAGATCGTGGCGGTGGTGGAGGCGGGCGGCGTCGACATGGTGGTCATGGCCACCCACGGGCGCTCGGGCGTCTCGCGGCTCCTGCTGGGGAGCGTGGCCCGCGCGGTGCTCGAGAACGTGCACGTCCCGGTGATGATGGTCAGGCCCCGCGCCACCCTGGCCGGCGAAGGCTTGCCGGCCCAGGAGACCGCGCTCGGCGTCACCACGGGAGAGGCCCCGGCCTGAGGTCGGCGCCTCGAGCCGGGAGAAGGCCGTGACCACCCTCCCCGCCGGCGCGAAGGACGGCGCGGAGCTCCTCCGCGCGGTGCTGCAGGCGCAGGAGCACGAGCGCGCCGCCGTCGCGGCCGCGCTGCACGAGGGGGTCGGACAGGCGCTCAAGGCCCTCGCGTTGGGCCTGCGGGGCCTCGACGTCGGCGCGAACGCGGCGGCGCGCCACCGGCTCGAGCGGCTCACGAGCGACACGCTCGAGTCCGTCAGGCACCTGGCCCTCGGCCTCAGGCCCGCCACCCTCGACGACCTCGGGCTGGCCGCGGCGCTGCGCGCCGTGGCGCGCGCGGCCGAGGCGGCCGGCGGGCCGAGCGTGAGCGTGCTGGCCGAGGTCCCGGACCGGGCCGCGTGCGCTCCCGGCGCCGCGCCCGAGGTCGAACTGGCGCTCTTCCGCGTAGCGCAGGAGGCGGTCGACAACATCGTGCGCCACGCGCGCGCTAGCGACGCCTCGATCGTCGTCACGGCACGGCGGGGCGTCTGGTACCTCGTGGTCGAGGACGACGGGGACGGCTTCGACGTGGCGACCTTGGCGCCGGGGTGCCGCATGGGTCTCGACTACGCGCGCGCCTGGCTCGTGGCGCTGGGGGGCGACCTGCGCATCGAGAGCTCGCGGGGGGGAGGAACGTCCGTGTACGGCAGGGTTCCCGTCGGCTAGCTTGATGCATGACCGCGCGCAAGATCAGGCTCATGCTGGTGGACGACCACGCGCTGGTGCGTTCGGGCGTCCGTTCCCTGCTGGAGCTTCACGACTCCGGCACCACCATGCTGGAGGTCGTGGGCGAGGCCGGGTCGGCGGAGGAGGCCCTGGCGGTGGTCGCCGCCCTCGCCCCCGACGTAGTGCTGCTCGACCTCTCCCTCCCCGGCCGAAGCGGACTCGAGGCGCTGCCGGACCTGCGTGCCGCCGCGCCGGGCGCGCGCTTCGTGGCGTTGTCGATGCACGAGGAGCCCGAGTACGTCAAGCGTTTCCTCGAGGGCGGCGGTTCCGGCTTTGTTCCCAAGACGTCGCTGGAGGCCCAGCTGGTCGACGCCATCCTGGCCGTCGCTCGGGGCGAGTACTACGTGCCCGCCAACCTGCTCGCCCAGCTGGTCCACGAGCTGGCCCACCCGGACCCGACGCGCGACGTGCAGCTGACGACGCGCGAGGAGCAGGTCGTGACGGCCATCGCCACGGGCGCCACCTATCGCGAGATCGGCACGGACCTCGGCCTGAGCGAGAAGACCGTCGCCACCTACCGCGCTCGCGCGTCGGAGAAGCTCGGGGTGCGCTCGCGCGCCGAGCTCGTCCGCTGGGCGCTCGAGCGGCGCCCACTCTGACGGCCCCGCCGTGACCGGGCGTGTAGTCGTTACCCCTACCCCGGCGTAGGCGTGCCGCGGCTGCGCCCGCTCGGGGTGGCGGGTAGCCTGAGGTCGGGCCGGGACCGGACGCGCCTGCGACGTCCGTGACAGTGACGGCCGGTAGGGGAGGGCACATGAGACTCGCTGACAAGGTAGTCCTCATCACGGGCGCCGGCTCGGGCATCGGCCGCGCCATGGCCATACGCTTCGCCGCCGAGGGCGCCAAGGTGTTCGGTGCCGATTGGCACGAGGGCGACCTCCAGGGGGTCGTCGGCGAGGTCAGGGCCGCCGGCGGTGAGATGCGCGGCCTGAAGACGGACATGGCCGACCGCGCCCAGGTGGAGGCGTGCGTGGCGGCGGCGGTGCAGGCGTACGGTCGCCTCGACGTGCTCGTCAACAACGCGGGCGTCATGGACGTGAACCAGGGCGTGGCGGAACTCGACGACGAGGTCTACCGCCGGGTCATGAGCATCAACGTCGACGGTCCGGTCTTCGCCTCGCGCGCCGCCATCCGGGCCATGGGCGACGGGGGCGGGGTCATCCTCAACACCGCCAGCGTCGCCGGCGTGGGCGGTGGGGCGGCGGGCGCTGCCTACACGGCGTCCAAGCACGCGGTGGTGGGCCTCACGAAGAACACGGCCTACGTGTACGGGCCCAAGGGGATCCGCTGCAACGCGCTCGTGGTCGGGGCCGTGGCCACCAACATCATGGCCAGCGTCGACGCCACCAAGATGGATCCTTACGGCAGTAGCCGCATGCAGCGGTACTACGGGCTGATCCCGGCGCAGCTGCAGCCGGAGGACATCGCCAACGCGGCCCTCTTCCTCGTGTCGGACGAGGCGAAGATGGTGAACGGCGCGCTCGTCGCCGCCGACGGCGGCTGGACCGCCGCCTGAGCAGGGCCGTTGGCCTGTAGCCGCTTTCACGTGGCACACGTGTCACCGACGTCACGCCCCGAGGTAACCTCGGGGCGTGACCCGCACCGTAGGCAAGGCGCAACGCCTCACGGCCCTGCGCGAGGAGCTCGAGCGCCGACCGCGCAGCGTCGTCGAGCTGGCCGAGGCGCACGGTTGCAACCGCCGCACCATCGAGCGGGACCTCGTGACCCTGGCGGAACTCATGGGCGTCGAGCTCGTGAAGGGCGCCGACCACCGTTACCACGTCCCCGGCAGGCCGACCGCCCTCAACGAGGTGGAGGCCCTGGCCGTCTACAGCGCCACCCGCCTGCTGCTCCACACGGGAGTGGGTGAGCGCCACTACCGGACCGCGCTCGAGAAGCTGGCGCGCCAGGTGCCGGAGACGGCGCGGCGGTCGCTGCTGGCCGGCGTGGACGACCTGAAGCCGGCCCCGGAGGACCGCGTGCTCGACCTGGTGGCGCAGGCGTGGTTCCAGCAGCGCGTGCTGCGCTGCACGTACGAGTCCGCCAACTCCGGCACGGTGCAGCCGCGCGACCTCCAGATCTACTTCTTCGAGCTGAACCGCCGCAACCTCGAGCCGTACGTGCTGGCCTACGACGCGACCGTGCGCAAGGGCGTCGCCATGTTCAAGCTCGCCCGCATGAGCCAGGTGTCGCTCCGGCAGGAGACGTACGAGATCCCCGCCGGGTTCGACCCGATGGCGGAGCTTGGCGCCGCCTTCGGGATCGTGGTGGGCGAGGAGATCGAGATCGTCTTGCACGTCAGCGAGAGGGTCGCGCGGCGCATGGGGGAGAACTTCGACCGCAACCTGCGCGTGGCGGGCGAGGTCGGGCCGGACCGTTGGGCGGTGCACGTGACGGGGACGGTCGACTCGCACGGGCAGCCGCTGGAACTCCTGCCGTGGCTGCTCAGCTGGGGCGCCTCCGTGGAGGTGGTGGAGCCGGACCACGTGCGACAGCGGGTGCAGGACGAGCTGCGCAGGGCACTCACGGCGTACGGCGGCGCGGGTTGACGCCGCGCCGCGCTTAAGGGGCGCGCGTGGAGTTCGTCTGCCTCGCCGCCGGACGCGGCACGCGCATGGGGCGCCTGGGCGTCTACCTGCAGAAGTGCATGTACCCCGTCGGGCTGCGGCCGTTCCTCGAACTGTCGCTCCTCGAGGTGGCCGCCGCGGGCGCCGGGCGGGTGCACATCGTGGTCGGTCACCTTGGCGGGCAGATCGAGGAGTACTTCGGACTCGAGTACGGGGGGATGGACCTCGTCTACGTGCACCAGGAGGAGCCGCGCGGCACCGGTCACGCCGTCGCGCTGGTGGCCCCGCACCTGCCACCGGGGGCTGGTTCGGTGCTCGTTTGGCAGGCGGACGTCCACCTGCCGCGCGAGCTGGTGGGCGCGCTGGAGCGCCACTTTGGTCCGAACGTCTTGACCCTGGTGGAGGAGCCGGGCGCACCGGCCGAGGTGATGGTCACGGCCGAGTGTGGGCGCGTCACGCGCGCCTGGCAGGGCGCCGGCCCCTACTCCGACGCCGGGGTGTGGCGCCTGGAGCCTCGCCTCCTGCCCGAGCTCGCCAGGAGCGCGGCGCCCGGCGGCGAGTACCGCGCCCTCCCTAACCTCCAGGCCCTGATCGAGGCCGGGCGGGCGGCGGTCGGTTTCGTGACCGTGGCGCGTCGCCTCCACATCGGCGGGACGGCGCCGACCCCCGAGGCGAACGTGGCCGACGTGGTGGCGTGCCTCCTGGGGCGGGAAGCCGACGGTCGGTGACGTGCTAGTCGCCAGGGCGCCACTGCGCGTGCCCCTGGCGGGCGGACTGACCGACGTCAGGCGCTACGCGGAGGAACACGGCGGCGTGACGGTGAGCGCCACCATCGGGGCGGCGGCGTGGGTCACCTGGTTGCCGGCGGTGAACGGGCGCTTCGAGGTCGTGGCCGACGGCGTCAGCGCCGAGGCCGCCACGCTCTCCGAGGTGCACAACCCGCTGGTGCGGGCGGCGCTGGCGGCCGTCGACCCGCGCCACCCCCCGGTGCGGCTCGGGGTATGGCTCGACGTGGCGGGGCGCAGCGGCCTGGGCGCCTCGGGCGCCATCTGCGCCGCCCTCGTGCAGGCGGCGACCACGGCCCGCGGCGAGGCGCTCGCCCCCGCGGCGCTTGGGGCGTTGGCCGCGCGGGTGGAGGTGGAGGACCTCGACGGCGCCTCCGGCTACCACGACGCCAACATCGCCGCGCGCGGCGGGCTGCGGTGCCTCGAGTACCGCGGGTCCGCGGTGACGGACGTGCCGCTCGCCCTGACGCCCGCGCGGCGCGACGCTGCCCTCGGCTCCCTGCTCCTCTTCGCCTCGGCTCGGCGCGGCGAGACCCGCCCGTCCCTCTCCAAGCTGGCGCGGCGGTTCGACGCGGCGTTGCCGGTGCTCCACGCCATGAAGGAGGTGGCCTGGGAGCTCGTCGGCGCGTTGCGCGCGGGCGACCTGGCGCGCTTCGCCTGGTGCGTTGGCGAGCAGCAGCGCCTCAAGCAGTTGCTGCCGGGCGACTTCGACGACGACTGGGTGAGGTCGTTGGTGGCGCGCGTCAGGAGGCTGGGGGCCACCCTTCAGGTGCCGGGCGGCAAGATCGGTGGCTTCGTGCTCGTGTGCTGCCCGGACGGTCAGGCCGAGGCGGTCAGGCGCGCCCTCCCCGAGCTGCGCGAGGTGCCGCTGAGCTTCACGGAGATGGGCTGTAGCGCTACCCGGCTGTGAGGCCGGCGGCCGCCAGCCGCCCCGTCAGGCGCCGGCGCCTCCGTAGTCGACCCGTTCGAGTCGCACCTCGGTCGGCGTCTCGCCCGCCAGGAAGGTGGCGGTGGCGCCGGCGCGGAGGCCCAGTAACGCCTGCGCGACGGGCGCGGTGAACGCCACCTTGCCCTCGAGCGGGTCGGCCTCGTCGACCCCCACCAGTACGAGCCGGGCGGCGCGCCCGGCCTGCGGCCCGTCGAGGTAGCGGATGTCGACCGTGGCGCCCACCCCGGCCTCGCGCGGGTCGGCCGGGCTGGCGACGAGCTCCGCCGAGGCGAGGCGCTCGAGGAGCAGCTCCAGCTCCTCCTCGAGCGCCGCCAGCCGGCGCTGCGCCTCCGCGTCGTCCGCCGCTGTCCGCAGTCCCGCCAGTGCGGCCGACTTCTCGTCGCGCTCGCGCTCGAGGGCGGCGAGCCCCGTGGGGGTGACGAGGTTGGGGACGCCGGGCGGCAGCGGCGGGCGGTGCGTCACGACCACGTCCTCGCCGCCGCCGTCCTCCTTCACGAAGGCGCGGCTCATGCCGTTCAGCCTACCCCGCGCCGCGCCCCGCCGCGGCGCGGGATCCCTAGTCGCCCAAGCCGGCGATCAGGTCGGCGACGCGGTTGCTGAGCGCCTGGATCTCATCGCGCAGGGCGGCGCCCCGCTCGAGCAGCCGCGCGAGCTCGTCCTCCTGGTTGGTGAGGTCGGTCACGTAGCGCCGGTAGAGGGGTGAGTCCTTCTCGAGCACGCTCATGTTGTCGGTGATGCGGGCCTGCTCCTGGTGGATGGCGGCGACGGTGGATTCGACGCCGGTGAGCTCGTTCGACCTGGCGGCCACCTGGCGCTGCAGGTCGGCCACCTGTTGGATGGTGGCGCGGTCGGCGGCGCTGAGGTCGGCGTTCTCCAGGTAGAGGGCGAGGGTGGCCAGGTCGACGTTGGCGAGCGCCGTCCGGCGCAGCTCGGTGCGGTCGAACACCGCCTCCAGCACGCAGGCGCCCTCGTCGGTGCAGGTCACGTGCGTGGGCACCTCGGTGTCGGCGGCGCCGCCCAGGCTGACCCCGAAGCGGTAGTTCGCGTCGGTGAGCGGCGGGGCGGGCTTGGGCGCCACGACGTCGTAGCCCGCGAGGCGCGGCAGCGCCACGATCAGGAAGCGCGGCTCCTCGGCGGTGGAGTTGGTGGTGACCGTCGTGACGCGGCGGGTGGCGACCGTGGTCTCGACCAGGCCGCCCTGGAGCTTGACGGCCACCACGCGCTCGGGCACGTCGGTGCTCGTGCGCAGGACCTTCACGGCCAGGTCGACCGCGTACTGCAGCAGGCGCGAGTCGCCTGGCAGCAGGTCCGTCAACTGGGCGGTCCCGGCGAAGCCGCGCGCGTCGAACAGCGTGACGGTGCCCGCCGCCAGGTGCAGGCCCGTGTCGTTCGTGAGGCGCACGGCGCGAAGCGGGTGGTCGGCGAGCGTTGCCTCGTCGAACAGACTGACGGGCGTGGCGGTGACCTCCGTGACGACGATCGGCACCATGGCCGACTCGAACGCGCCGACCGTCACGGGCTGCGTGACGTCGTAGGAGAAGGTGGCGCCGCCGCCCGCCGTGCTCGCCTGCGCCGTCACGCCCACGTCGGCGAGGTAGGGCGCCGGGCTGGGCGGCGCCATCTCGGCCATCCTGAGAGCGCCCCCCGCCGCGCTCGCCGCCGCCGCGGGGAAGGCGCCCGCGTCGGCGCGCGGCACGACGTTGCCGGCCAGCTCGGTCTCGACCCGCGGGCGGCTCAGGTAGCGGGGCTCGAACAGGCTGGTGACGAAGCTGATCGGTTGCCCCGCCACGAAGCTCACGGTCACGTCCTCGAGGGGCACGTTGGTGGGGTTGTCGAGGATGGCCCAGCCCTGCAGCGTGCCCTTGCCGTCGTCCCCGACGACGAGGCGGTAGGTGCTCTTCCACACGGGCATCTCGCGGAGGTAGCCCACGCGCACGCGGCGCTCGCCCTCGCCCTCGAAGCTGATGCGCACCTTGGAGGCGTCCTCGCCCGCGCGCTCGGCGATGGCGGTGAGCGCCTCGTCGAGCTGGGACTTGAGCTCGGGGTCGGCGAAGCGCACCTCCTCGAACTCGTCGAGGGGCGCGCGCACGAGGCCCGTGGCGGTCGCCACGGTCACGTACGAGCGCGGCTCCCGGTCGGTCTGCTGCACCTGCTCCACGCCGACGACTGCGCCGGTCACGGTGCGGCCGCCCACCAGGGTGACGGTCGCGCCGCGCGCCTGCGCCAGTACGCCCGCCAGAGTGAGGTTGCCTGAGACGTCGATCCGGTAGCCGTCGAGCACCCGCGCCAGCGGGTCTTGCGCCGTGTAGCGCACGGGCCTGACCGTGCCACCGCCGAAGTCCTGCAGGACGAGGCTCTGCAGCAGGTCGTCCATGTCGGCCTGCGGCACGTCGAGCGTCAGGACCTGATCGCCCGTGACCGTCCCCTCGTGCTCGAAGTAACCGACGCCGTTCGTGAACAGGACGAGGCGCGTGACCGGAAGCTCGGCCGCGGTCGCGGCCGGCGCCGCTTGGGCGGAAGCGAGGTTGGCCATGAGGACTCCCACGAGCGCGAGAAGCGAGGCGCGGCCGAGCCGCGCGACCAGCGGGTGCTGTTCCATCCCAGAAGGTTACGACACCGTCTCGTGTGGCGAACCGCAAGCGCCTGAGAGGGCGTTCAGGCGGCGTTAACCTCCCACGCGGGGGCCCCGCCCACGTAGACGGCCAACGGGGTCAGGTCGGTGGTGAACAGGGCGAAGTCGGCGTCCTTACCGGCCTCGAGGCTCCCCTTCGCGCCGTCGAGCCGCACCGCCCGCGCGGGCACCAGGCTGGCCATGCGCACCACCTCGACGAGCGGCAGGCCGACCTCGAAGTGCATGACCTGCAGCATCCGGTCGAGCAGCGTGGTGCTGCCCGCGAAGGCGGTGAGGTCCGCCAGCATCGCCACGCCGTCGCCGATAACGATGTCGTGGCTACCGAGCTTCAGGCGCGTCCCCTCGGGTAGTCCCGCCCCGTGGGTGGCGTCGCTCACGAGGCAGAGCCTGTCGGGACCGATCGCCTTGTAGGCGAGGCGCAAAAGCGTGGTGGGGAGGTGACGGTGGTCGGCGATGACCTCGACCGTGAGGTCGTCGAACGCGAGCGACGCCTCGAGGAGGCCCGGCCGGCGCCAGGGCCCCTCGCGCACCGTCGTCGACTGGCCGCTGAACAGGTGGATGACGTGCGTGAGCCCCCGCTCCATCGCCGCGCGCAGCTGGGTGTCGCGGGCGTCCGAGTGCCCGGCCGCCGCCACGACGCCCGCCGCCACGAGCCGGTCGGTGAGCTCCAGGGCGCCGGGCAGTTCAGGAGCGTAGCTCATCAGCCTGATGACGTCGGCGTACTCGAGGAGGGCGGGGACGGAGCCGTCGTCCGGGTCGCGGATGTGGGCCGGGTCCTGCGCGCCCGCCTGCGCGGCGGCGAAGTAGGGCCCCTCGACGTGCATGCCCGCCACCTGCGCTCCGCGGCGCGGTGCGGCAAGCCAGCGGCGCCCGTGCGCCAGGGCCGCCGTCAGCTCCGGCAGGGGCGCCGTCAGGGTGGTGGGCAGCACGGTGGTCACGCCGTGCGCCAACTGGACGGCGAGGATGGTGGCCCAGGCGTCGTCGTCGGCCTCGTTGAAGAGGCGGCCGCCGGCGCCGTGGGTGTGGATGTCGACGAGGCCCGGCAGCACGTAGGCGCCCGCGGCGTCGACGCGGCGCAGACCCTCGTCGAGCTCCGCCTCGGGGGTCACCGCGCGGATCCGGCCGTCGGCGACCACGAGGGCTGCGCCGGGCGCGAGACGGTCGGGCAGCACGAGCGTGCCGCCGGTGACGGCGAACGCGTCAGGGGCGGCGGGGCCGGTCGGTCGGGAGGCGGCGCTGCTCATGAGCCGAGCTTACCGCCGCCCGGCCCCGGTCGGGACGCCGCCCCTCAGCTGTCCGTCTCCTCGGACGGCGCGCCGAACCGCTCGTAGACGTCCTCGAGCGCGTCCGCGAGGTCGGCGGCCTCCTGCGTGTCCTCGTCGTCGGCCCAGGCGCGGAAGTCGACGACCAGCTCGCCGAGGCGGCGCGCCAGGTCGTCGTGGACGGCGATCCCCTCGTACTCCCAGGTCAGGGGCGTGTCGGTCACGCCGTCGCCCTCCGGCTCGTCGTCGGGAAGCGCATCGTACGGCCCCCCGGCGTCGCCCTCCGGCACGCTATCGCCCCGTCCCGGGAACGGGTCGGGCATGCCGGTCACGTCGGCGTCGTCGAGGGTGGGGTCGTAACCGGCGCCGCCCTGGAACCCCGCGTCGTCGAAGGTGGCGCCCACGTCCTCGACCTCGGCAGGGTCGAGGTAGGAGCGGGTCTCTCGCTTGGGGGTGGACATGGCGACCGTCCTCTCCGCCGGAGCTCGGCGGGCGCGGACGGGGGAGAGGCGGCGCCTCGGCTCCGGGCGCTGAGCTGAGCGTAGGTCCCTCGCGCCGCCGGCGCAGCAACCGCCATCACCGTCACTCGCGCTCCGGCTCGTCGACGCCGCCCTAAGCCTCAATCGCGCCGCAGGGCCAACCGGGTGCGCTGGCGCCCGTCAGCGTCGAAGTTCGCGGGGTCCAGCCAGCGCTCGTACCCGCCCGCCAGCGTCGGCCAGTCGCGGTCGAGCATGGCGAACCAGGCCGTGTCGCGGTTCGCCCCCTTGACGACCATGTGCTGCTCGAACACGCCTTCGAACCTGAAGCCGAAGCGCAGCGCGGCGGCGCGGCTCGGCTCGTTCCGGGCGTCGCACTTCCACTCCAGGCGCCTGTAGCCGAGGGTGGCGAACACGTGGTCGGCGTACAGGTAGAGGGCCTCCGTTGCCAGCCTGGTGCGCGCCACGAAGGGACCCCAATACACGTTCCCGACCTCGATCACCCCGTGCTCCGGCGTGATGCGCATGAGGGACTGACGGCCGCCGCACGCGCCCGACTCCTTGGCGACGACGGCGTGGAAGAGGGGGTCAGCGGCGGACCCCACCTGCTCGAACCAGCGCCGCAGCGAGTCGGGCGTCGGGGGCTCCTCGAAGAGGTAGCGGAAGCGCTCCGCCTCGCCGGGCCGCGTCGCGGCGGCGAGCAGGGAGGGGTAGTGGCGCGCCGCGTCGAGAGGTTCGAGGCGGACGTACCTGCCCTCGAGCGTGACGGGCGTCGGCCTGGGGCGGGGCAGGCTTGGGAGGGGCGGCATGAACGATGTTCGTACGGTCCGGGGTGCGCGTCAACGTCTTCGGCGCCCGGAGGCGGCGCCGCCGGCTGGTACAGTCTGTGGTCATGGCCACCGAGCAGTTGGGCACGGAAGTCCCGCTCGTCGTCACCGACCTGAGCGTCAGGTTGGCCGGCGTGACGGTGCTGGAGGAGGTGTCGTTCACGCTCGAGGCGGGCGACGTGGCGCTGCTCGTCGGCCCGAACGGCGCGGGGAAGAGCACCCTACTGAGAGCTCTGGTCGGGTTGCTCCCGTACCGGGGCGACGTCGCCATCTTCGGGCGGCCCAACCGGAGCATGACGGCGCGCGCCAAGTTCGTGTTCTCGCCAGACGACCCCGCCCTGTACGAGGACCTGACGCTGCGGGAGCACGTGCGCTTCACGGCCGTCGTCTACGGTAGGCCCGAGGCCGACGCCCGCGCCCTCGAGTGGCTGGAGCGTTTCGGGCTCGCCGCCAAGCTCGACGAGTTCCCGGGCACCCACTCGCGCGGCATGCGCCAGAAGCTGGCGTTGTCGCTGGCGCTGGGGTTGGAGCTGCCGTTCACCGTGCTCGACGAGCCGTTCAACGGGCTCGACCTCGCCAGCCAGGAGCGCCTCGCGGCCGGGTTGCAGGCGCGGGGGCGCGCGGGCGGGGCGGTGCTGCTGACGGGCCACCAGCGCGAGCTCGAATCGCTGCTGGCCGCCAGGCGGCTCACCCTCGCCGACGGGCGCCTCACGGCGTGAACGGCGAGCGTTCCGGCGCGGCCGCCCTCGGCGACGCCGCGCTTACCGCGGGCGCAGCGGGTGGTGCTGACGCCGTCGCCTACCTGAGGCGTCGCACGGTCGCGCGGTCGTTCCGCGCCTACCGCGAGTGGGTGGGCCGTGCTGTCGGCTGGTGGACGCTCGTCTACCTGCTGGCGTGGCTGGTCGTCTTCGTCGTGGCCGGCCTGGAGGCCCTCACGCCGCTCGCGGACCCGTTGGGCCCGCCGCGCGGTGTCCTCGCCGGCGGCCTCGGGCTCCTGTTCGTCAGCCTGGCGTGGGCCGGGCGCGTCCCGCCCGTGATCCTCGATAGGCGCGACCTCTACCGCCTCGGCGCGGCGCCCGTCGAGCCGTGGCTGGCGTTGCGGTGGCGCTTCACCGTGAAGGTGGTGGGTGCCGCCGCATTGGGCGCCGCGCTGGGGGTCGTGTGGACCGCGCTGGCGCCGGCGCTGTTCGGCCGGCCGGCGCCGTGGGCCGCGCCCGCGCTGGCGCTCGCGCTAGTGGCGCGCTTCGCCGGCGCCTGGTTGCGCTACGGCGCCGGCCAAGCGCCCGCCTGGGGTTGGGCGGTGGCCGCCGGGGGCGTGGCGGTGGCCGTCGCGCCGTTCGGGCTGGCCGACGCGCTCTCGTTCGCCTCGCCCGTGGTGTTGGTGCTGCCGGCCGCGCTGGCGGCCCAGGCGCTGGTCCTGGCGCGGCGGTCGCTACGGGAAGAGTGGCCGCCGCGGTTCGCGGCGCAGAGCCTGGTCCTCACGCAGCTCCAGGCCATGCGGACCCTGCAGCTCATGGCGGGGCTGGCCGGCTTCGCGAGGCAGGCCGCGGCCGACGGCGGCGAGCGCCGCCGGCTCCTGGCCGCGCTGCACGATAGGCCCGGCGCGACGCGGCCGCGGCGCTCGCTGCCGCTCGTGTCCGCGTCGGCGCCGAGGTGGCAGGCGACGGCGTGGCGGACGGCATCCGACCTGTGGCGCCGCTCGCCGCCCCGCCTCGCCCTGGCCGTCCTGTTGGCCGGGGCCGGCGCCGTGGCCGCCGTGCTCGCCAACCACGGCGCCGCCCCGGTGCAGGCGGGCGCCGCCACGCCAGCCGCCGGTACGGCGGCCGGGCTCCTCGGCGGGGCCGTGGGGGTGCTGCTGGCGGCCCTTGTGGTGGCGCGAGCCGGCAGCTCGCTGCTGGGCCCGGAGTTCGCGCTGGGTGTATTGCCCGTGGAGCCGACCGACCGCTCGCTCGGGCGCGTCGCGCCGGGCGCCACCCTCATGCTCGCGTTCGCGCTGGGGGCGGCCGCCTGGTTCGGCGTGGGAGGGGCAGGGCTCGTGGGGGCAACGAGCCTCATCCTCATCGTCCTGTTCGCGTTGGAGAAGTACGCCACGTGGAGCGGCTCCGGCAGCGGCCGCTGGGAGGCGCAGGTGGTGGCGGCCATCCTCGCCGCGCTCCCCAGCCTCGTGCTGGCCGCCTTCGGTGTACCTGGCTGGACGGTCGGGACGCAGGTGGGGCTGCTCCTGGTCGTGCTCCTCGTCGCCGTCTGACGCGAGCCGGGCGGCGTGCTGGGCGACCGGGTAGGGGCGGGCACGGTTTCTCAGGCCGGACACAAGCTTCACATCCCCCCGAGGCCTAGTCTCCGCCGTGTGGTGGAGGGAGCCTTCATGGCCAGCTTCGACAAGACCATCGACGTGAACGTTCACATCTCCGAGGCCTTCATGCTGTTCAGCGAGTTCGAGCGCTACCCGAGCTTCATGGAGGGCGTGGAGGAGGTCACGCGACTGGGCGGCGACAAGCTCCACTGGCGCGCAGAAGTCCTCGGGCACGAGGTCGACTGGGACGCCAAGGTGACTGAACTGTCTCCCAACGACAAGGTCGCCTGGGAGAGCACGTCCGGCGCCAGGAACGTGGGCGAGGTGACGTTCGACAAGCTCGACGAGGGGCGCACGCGCATCCACATGCACGTGGAGTACGAACCCGAGGGGTTCGTGGAGAACGTCGGCGCTGCGTTGGGCGTCGTGAACGCGAGGTTGCAGGGTGACCTCGCGAGGTTCAAGCGCGCGGTCGAGGGTGGCGCGGCCGTCGAGGGAGGCGGGTCGGGCTCGCCCGCCGCTCCCGACCTCGCCAAGGTCAGGGCCGATGCCGAGGCCGCGCTGCGCAAGGCCGGCAAGGCCGTTAAGCCGGGCAAGCAGTAGGCCGGACCGGGACTCGACTCGCGTTCGGACTACGCTAGTTCGGCCGAGACCTTCGCCGCGACGTGGCGCCCGATCGCCAGCGAGGCCGTGGCCGCCGGTGACGGGGCGTTCAGGACGTGCAGCGAGCGGTAGCCCGCGAGGAAGGCGAAGTCGTCAACCAGCCGACCGGCGCGGTCGACGGCCTGAGCCCTCACGCCCGCCGGTCCCGGCTCGAGGTCGTCGCTCGTGACGGTGGGCACGAGCGCCTGCAGCGACCGGACGAAGGCCGCCTTGCTGAGCGAGCGGTAGTACTCGTAGGCGCCGACCCGCCAGAACTTCGCCGCCAGGCGCCAGAAGCCCGGGAACGCGAGCGTTGCTGCCGTGTCGGCCGCGTCGAACGCCGCCAGGCGGTAGCCCTCCCGCGCGAAGGCGAACACGGCGTTGGGCCCCGCCTCCGTGCGGCCCGTCACCGTGGGCGTGAAGTGCACCCCCAGGAACGGCAGGGCGGGGTTCGGGACGGGGTAGACGAGCCGACGCACCAACCCCTCGCGGCCCTCCCTGAGCAGGTAGTACTCGCCGCGGAACGGCACGATGCGCACGGCAGGTTCGAGGCCCGCGAGGCGCGCTACGGCGTCGGCGTGCAGCCCCGCGCAGTTCACGAGGTAGCCGGCCCGCACCGCGAACCCGGGCCCGTGCACCTGCACGCCGGACGCGTCGGTCCTCACCGCGGTCGCCCTGGCTCCCCGGACGACCCGGGCGCCGCGACCCTCCAGGATCTCGGCCAGCTTCCGGGCGACGGCGCCGTAGTCGGCGATCGCCGTGGTGGGGGAGAGGATGCCCTTCACGCCGCTGACGTTGGGTTCCAGCTCCGCGAGTTCCTCGCGTGACAGGAGCCGCAGCCCCGGCACCCCGTTGGCGGTGCCGCGCTCGTAGAGCGTCTCGAGCGGCCCCGTCTCCGCCTCCGACGTGGCCACGATGACCTTGCCGCACTCCACGAAGGGCAGGCCGTTGGCTGCGCAGAAGGCCCGCATCAGGCCGACGCCCTCGCGGCAGAGGGTGGCCTTGAACGAGCCGGGCTTGTAGTAGATGCCCGAATGCACCACGCCGCTGTTGTGACCGGTCTGGTGGCGGCCGACGTCCGCCTCCTTCTCGAGGATCACGAGCCGCGCCCCGGGGCGCGCCTTCGAGAGCGCCAGCGCGGTGGCCAGGCCGACGATCCCGCCCCCGACGATGACGACGTCGCCCGCCACCTCCCCGAGCCACGCAGCTCGGCCCTCCGGCGCCGGCCCCGCCCCGGCGGGCGGCGGGGCGAGAGCAGCGTCGTCGGCGCGGGTCGCCACCATGTTCGACATGCCCCCATCATCCGCCACGCGCGGGGGACGCGCCGTGCTCTCATCGTCACGAGGGAGCAGGCCAACCACGCCGGTTGACCGGGCGGGCGGCGTTACGTACACTAGCGAACGTTCGCGCGCCGACGCGAGCGTCCGTGGGTCGTTAGCTCAACTGGCAGAGCAGCTGACTCTTAATCAGCGGGTTGTAGGTTCGAGTCCTACACGACCCACCAA
>JACFNR010000047.1:0-11632 GCA_019454765.1 Trueperaceae bacterium
GGCCGCAACGGGCGCCGCCGCCGTTCCGGCCTCCACGAGGGGGCCCGACGCGGGGCCCGACGCGGGGCCCGACGCGGGGCCCGCCGCCGGCGCGGAGCCCAACGGCGGGCTCGTGCCCGCCGCGCCGTCCGTGCGCCGGTTGGCCCGGGAACTCGGCGTCGACCTGCAGCGCGTCACCGGCACCGGCGCCCTCGGCCGCATCTCCGCCGCCGACGTGCGGGCCTTCGCCGACGCCGCCACCGCCGCCCCAACACCGGGGCCCGCGGCCGCCGCGCCGGCCACCGCGACAGGCGCCCCCGCCGGCGTCCAGGCCGGTGCCGCGCCGCTACCGGACTTCGGCCGCTGGGGCGCGGTCGTGAGGACGCCCATGAGCGGGATCCGCAAGGCCACGGTGCGCTCCATGACCACCGCCTGGGCGACCGTCCCGATGGTCACCCACTTCGACAAGGCCGACATCACCGAGCTCGAGCTCATCCGCAAGCGTTACCAGCCGAAGGTGGAGGCGGCAGGCGGCAAGCTCACGCCCACCGCCATCCTGCTCAAGGTCGTGGCGGGGGCGTTGCGGCGGTTCCCCGACTTCAACGCCAGCATCGACCTCGCCAGCCAGGAGATCGTGCACAAGCAGTACGTCAACGTGGGCGTGGCGGTGGACACCGACGCGGGCCTGCTCGTGCCCGTCATCAAGGGCGCCGATCGCAAGAACCTCATCGAGCTGTCGGTCGAGCTTGGCGAGCTGGCCGTGAAGGCGCGCGACCGCAAGCTGACCCCCGACGAGATGCAGGGCGGCAACTTCTCGATCTCCAACCTCGGCGGCATCGGTGGTCACGCCTTCACGCCCATCGTCAACCCGCCGGACGTGGCCATCCTCGGCGTCTCGCGCGCCAGCCACGAGCCCGTGTGGAGCCGCGAGACCGGGACGTTCGAGGCGCGGCTGCTGATGCCGCTGGCGCTCACCTACGACCACCGGCTGATCGACGGCGCCGCCGCGGCGCGCTTCCTGCGCTGGGTGTGCGGCGCGCTCGAGGAGCCGTTCCTGGTGGCCCTGGAGGGCTGACCCCGGCCAGGGGCGCTCTGACGCGGCGGGCCTCCTCGTTAGAGGCCCGCCGCGCCACGTTCCGGGGCCGCCCGCGCCGCTCGACCGAGGCGCACGCGCGCGGCTGACGGAGAAGGTTCACCCGGCTCTCACGCCCACGCGTGCTAGCATGCCCAGGTATGCCAGGCGTTTACAGCGTCCCCAACGGCGTGAACCCGGCGCCCGTCGGGGTGGAGCTGAGGGCGAGCGGCCTGGTGAAGCGCTACGGCAGGCGCAAGGTGGTCGACGGCGTCGACCTGGTGCTGCGCCGCGGCGAGATCGTCGCCCTGCTCGGACCCAACGGGGCGGGGAAGACCACCAGCTTCTACATGGTCGTCGGGTTCGTGCGGCCCAACGCCGGCCGGATCGTGCTGGGCGGCAACGACGTGACCAACTGGCCCATGCACCGCCGCGCTCGCGCCGGTCTCGGTTACCTCGCGCAGGAGCCCAGCGCCTTCAGGCGCCTCAGCGTCATCGACAACCTCCTCGCCATCCTCGAGTTCCAGGGCCTGACCCGCGCGGAGCAGGAGGAACGCGCCCAGGCGCTCCTCGAGGAGTTCCACATCGCCCACCTCGCGAAGAGCCGCGCCGACACGCTCTCGGGCGGTGAGCGACGCCGCCTCGAGATCGCCAGGAGCCTGACGGTGGACCCCGACTTCCTCCTGCTCGACGAGCCGTTCACGGGGGTCGACCCCAAGTCGATCCGCGAGATCCAGTCGATCGTTCACGACCTCAGGGACCGGCGCGGGCTCGGCGTGCTCCTCACCGACCACAGCGTGCGAGAGACGCTCGCCATCGCCGACCGGGTCGTGCTCATGTTCGACGGGCGCGTGCGCTTCGACGGCACGCCGGACGCGTTCGCGGCCGACCCGGACGTCCGCACCTACTACCTCGGCAACGAGTTCCAGCTCTAGGGGCGCGTCGAGGATGCCTCACGCCAGACCGACGGAGGGGGCACAGTGACCCTCATCAGCCTGCTCGTGCTGATGCTCGTCGTGCTGGCGGGCGTGATCGCCTACCTGGGCGACCGCCTCGGCACGTACGTCGGCAGGCGCCGCCTGAGCCTGTTCGGAGCGCGGCCGCGGACCACGGGCCAGGTCGTCGGCGTCCTGTCGGGCATCCTCATCATGCTCACCACCATCGGCGTCCTGGCGCTGGCGTTCCAGAACGCCACCCGGACGCTCCTCAACGTGCAACGCACGCTGGACGAGCTCAACCAGCTGCGGGCCCAGGAGCGCGTGCTGAGCCAGAACGTCGCTGACGCCAACCAGCAGCTCGCCGAGCTCAGGGCGCAGCTCGAGCGCGCGCAGGAGACCATCACAACGGCCGAGGGGCAGCGAGACGCCGCGCTCGAGGCACGCGACGCCGCCCTGGCCGAGCGCGAGTCGTTGACCGAGCAACGCGACGCCCTGGCCCTGCAGGTCGCGGAGGCCGAGGAGCGCGTGGCGCGCGCCGACGCCGAGGTGGCGTCGGCCGAGGAGCGATTGAAGGACACCCAGGCGATGGTGACCGAGGTGACCGCGGCGCTCACCGCGGCGCGCGGCGACCGCGACCGTGCCCTCGCGGAGGCCGAGGCCGCGCGCGTGGCCGCCGCGGCGGCCACGACCGAGGCCGCTGAGCTCGAGCAGGGGCTCGCCGAGGCGCGGGGGCAGCTGCGGGACGCCAACGACCAGCTCGCCGGCATGCAGGCCGCGTTGGTAGACGTGCAGTTCCGGCTCGCGCAGGCCGAGAACCAGGTCACGGAGGCGCAAGCCGAGCTGGCGACCGCTCAGTCGGCGCGCGAGACGGCCCTCGCCGACCGCGCTGCGGCGCTGCAGGACCGGGACGCCGCCCTGACCGACCGCGACGCCGCGCTCGCGGACCGCGACAGCGCCCAGGCCGCTCGCGACGAGGCCCTGTTGCAGCGCGCCGAGCTCGCAGAGCGTCTCGACGAGCTGAGCAGCGAGGTCGCCGTGCTAGAGGCCAACGCCAACGACCTGCGGCTCCAGGCGCAGGGCCTGCGCGACGAGAACCGCGGCCTGACGAACGCCAACGACGCGCTGGTGACGGAGAACGCCCGCATCCAGCTTCAGAACAACTCGCTGAGCGAGCTGAACGACAGGCTGGAGGCCGAGATCAGGCAGCGCAACGCGTCCGTGCTAGAGCTGCAGGGGACCGTCGACGAACTGCAGCGCGAGGTCGAGGCGCAGGCGCGCGACCTCGCCGAGCTGCAGCAGGAGTTCCAGCGCTTCGAGGGGGGCGAGGTCTACTTCGTGAAGGACCAGCTCATCTACTCGGGCGCCGTCCGCGCGCAGGAACCGGCCGCCATCCGCGACGAGCTGGCCGCCTTCATCAACGAGGCGACTGCCTTCGTGGCGCGCCGCGGCGTCGAGCGCCTCAGGGTGACCAGCGAGCAGTTCAACGCCCTGGTGGACGTCATCGGCCAGACGCCGGGCTCCGACCTGGTGCGGCTCATCTCGCCGAGCAACCAGATCAGCTCCACCATCGACGTCCTTGTCGAGGCCATCGAGAACACGGAACTGTTCGGGGCGGGGCAACTGATCGTCAGCCACGGCATGCACATGGGCTCGGCCGCCCTGCCCGCCAGCCAGGACGAGATCCGGGCGGCCATCGCTCAACTGAAGGCCGACGCCGTGCGCAAGCTCCGCCGTGCCGGGCTCGACGACGGCCAGCTGCCGGACTTCGGGGCGGTCACGGAGGACATGTTCACCAGCCTGCTATTGCGGCTCACCGGGCCGGTCACCATCGGCTTCGTGGCGACGGAGGCCGTGTGGCGCGCCGGCCCGGCGAAGCTGGAGCTCATGATCCTCTACTGATCACTTCTGCTTGAGGGCGTCGCGGATCTCCGTGAGCAGCTGCACCTCGGCGCTAGGCGCGGCCGGAGCGGGAGCCGGGGCCGGCTTCTCGAACTTCTTCTTCATGTCGTTGAACGCCTTGACGATGAAGAAGAGCACGAGGGCGATGAGCAGGAAGTTGATGACGGTGTTTATGAAGGCGCCGTACTGGATGACGGGGGCGCCGGCGGCGACGGCCTCCGCCACGCTCGCGTACTGGTCGGCGCCTCGCATGATGATGCCGAGGTTGCTGAAGTCGACGCCGCCCAGGATGAGGCCGATGATCGGCATGATCACCTCGTTGACCAGCGAGCTCGTGATGGCGCCGAACGCCCCGCCTATGATGACGGCCACGGCCAGGTCGAGCACGTTGCCACGGTTGATGAAGTCGCGGAACTCTTTCAGCATGTCGCCTCCTGAGGTAGTCGAGGGAGAGTCTACTCCGCCCGCCCCCCCCCCGCGCCCCCAATCGACTAAGCTTGGGTGGTGAGCACGGTTAGAGGGTCGACGATTCTCGTGGCCGACGACGCCGAAGGTCAACGGCTCGTCCTCGACATGTTGCTGAGCGTGGACGGCTACGAGGTGGTCGCCGTCGGCGACGGCAAGGCCGCCCTCGACTACCTGAAGGACAACACCCCGGACCTGGCCATCCTCGACTACCAGATGCCGCACCTGACGGGCGCCGAGGTCTGCCACCGCATGAAGCGCACCCCGCGCCTGAAGGACGTCCCCGTCATCATGCTGACCGCCTACCGCGACGACAGCATCGTCACGCAGGCGCGCATGTCGCACGCCGATCGCATCGTGTTCAAGCCGCTCGAGGGCAAGGACTTCCGCGCCACGGTGCGCGACCTCCTCGAGGCCAGATCACCCGGTCCGCTGCCGTAACGCCTCGTAGAGGAGGACCGCACCGGCCACCGACACGTTGAGGCTGTCCGCGGCCTCGGCGCGCATGGGGAGCCCGATCGTCTCGTCGACCCGGGCCGACCACCAGGGGCTCAGTCCGTCGTGTTCGCGCCCTAGGATCAACGCCACGCCGCCACGCAAGTCGGCGTCCCAGTGGCGCCTGGCAGCGCCGGGCGCGGTCGCTACCAGCTTCGCCCCGGCCGCGCGCAGGGCCGCGACCACCTGGTCCGCGCTGCCGACCCCGACCGGCAAGGCGAACGAGCTGCCCATCGCCGCCCTGACGACGTTGGGGCTCTCCAGGTCCACGCCGACCGCCGCCGAGCGACCCGCGCCGGCGACAACCTCGCCCCCCGGGGCGCCCGCCTCCAGCACGTCGGGACAGAGGAAGACGGCGTCGACGCCCACGGCGTCCGCGCTCCGCAACAGGGCGCCCACGTTGCCCGGCTTCTCCAACCCGACGAGCACCAGCGCCAGGGCCCCCGGACCCAGGCTCACTTGGGCGGGGGTCAAGCGCCGCGTCTCCGCCAGGAGCAGGGCCCCGTCCGGGTGCTCGCGCAGGCTCACACGGCGGAAGGCCGCTTCCCCGAAGGTGACGAGCTCTGCCCCGGCGGCAACGGCCTGTGCCGACAGCTCGCGCGCCAAGCTGGCCTCCAGCAGGGCGGGGGATGTCACGAGCAGCCGCGGCCTCACGCCGGCCGCCAACGCCCGCCGCGCCTCGCGGACGCCCTCCACGAGGAAGGTCCCGCTCCGCTCGCGCGCGCGGCGCTGCTTCAGCCCCGCCAGCTCCTTGACCAGGGGGTTCGCCGTGCTGTCGACGTGCCTGACGGTCATGGCGGCATCATATGCAGCGGGACGGGTTGTACACTCGGCCGCATGACCTCCGAACATCTCGTGTCGCCCGAGGAGCTCGCGCGCCTCTTGGCCGGCCCCGGGCCCGCGCCCCGGCTCGTCGACGCCCGCTTCCAGCTCATGGACCCCGCCTACGGCGAGGCCGCGTACGCCAGGGGCACCCTGCCGGGCGCGGTCCACCTCGACCTCGACAAGCACCTGGCCGGGCCCGTGGGACGCCACGGCGGCCGTCACCCGCTGCCCGACATGGAGGGCTTCGCGGCGCGGCTCGGTGCCATGGGCATAGGGAACGACGACCCGGTGGTCGTGTTCGATGACGGGGGCGACATGTACGCCGCGCGGGCGTGGTGGCTGCTCAGGTACGCGGGTCTGACCGACGTGCGGTTCCTCGACGGCGGGCTGAACGCCTACCTGGCCGGCGGCGGGCGGCTCGTGCCGCCGGGCCCGCCGCCCGCGCCGCGCCCCTTCAAGCTCTCGCTGCGCCCCGACATGGTGGTGGACGTCGGCTTCGTGAAGGGCGCGCTCGGGTCGAGCGACGTTCTCATCGTCGACGCCCGGGCCCCCGAGCGCTACCGCGGCGAGACGGAGCCGCTCGATCCCAAGGCCGGTCACATCCCGGGCGCAGTGAACCTCCATTACGCCGCCGACATGCTGAACGGGCGCTTCGCGCCCACCGCCACCCTGCGTGAGCGCCTGGCGGTGGCGGCCACGCGAGAGACGGTCGTGGCGTACTGCGGGTCGGGCGTGAGTGGTGCGCATCTGGTGCTCGCGCTGGAGTTGGCGGGTTACCCTGGGGCGAAGCTGTACGCGGGCTCCTGGAGCGATTGGTCGTCTTACGACCTGCCGGTCGCCACCGGAGACGAGGAGGGTTGACCGCTGCCGCCTGACGCGGTTGGGCCGGTCGTCGGCAAGCGGTTCGCCCCCTGCGCCACCGTGTGAGCGAACGGTGATTATCATGAGTGAAGTCATGGAGAGCAGGGTCAGCGTCGAACCGACCGTGAACCTCCCGGCCGAGCGGCTGTGGCGGGGCTACTTCCACGGCGCGCCCCACGGCATGGCGCTCTTCAAGGCGCTGCGGAGCGAAGCCGGTCGCCTCGACGACTTCCAGTGGTGCGACCTCAACGAGAGCGCCGCGACCGCGCTTGGCATAGTGGCGGCCGACGTCGTCGGCAGGTCCGCCAGGGCCGTGCGCGCCGGCGCCTTCGACCCGCGCGTGTTCAGGCGCCTCGTCACGGCGCACGTCACCAGGCGCGTGCAGGAGTTCGAACAGGTCCTGAACCGCGCCAAGGAGGTGACGGAGGAGCCGGGCGCGCGCGACCCGCGCGAGAACCTGACCTGGTACGCCGTGACCGTGATCCCCGTCGACGAGGATTACCTCGTCGTGCAGTTCCGTAGCATCACTCACTACAAGTCGGTGCTTCACCAGGCAGTCGAGCTGCTCAACCGCGACGACCTCACCGGCCTCGCCAACCGCCGCCACCTGAAGACGCGGTTCTGGGTCCTGCGCCGCCGCGGCGTGCAGATGGCCCTCCTCTACTTCGACCTGAACGGGTTCAAGGCCGTGAACGACACGTACGGCCACGAGGTCGGCGACCAGGTGCTGAGCATCATCGGTCAGCGCCTCACGGCCAAGGTGCGGCCCGACGAGATGGTGGCGCGACTCGGCGGCGACGAGTTCGCGGTCCTCCTCGCCGGGGGCGACCTGACGGCCGTCGACAGCGTCACGGGACGCCTCATCGAGGCGGTGGAGGAGCCCATCCACCTCGAGAGCGGCGCCGTGAGGCTCTCGGCCAGCGTCGGTGCGGCCCTGTACCCGGACGACGCCGAGTCGTTCGAGGCGCTGGTCAGCCGGGCCGACGCTCGCATGTACGAACAGAAGCGGCGCCGCACGCACCACTGACGCGCGCCCAGCGTCGGGGCGCGCCGCGCCGGCGCGTCAGGCCGGCGGGTCCGACCTGGGCCCGCGCTCGTAGAGGGAGACCGGCTGCCGCACGGCGCGCGCCCGCAGGTTGAAGAGTTCCACCATGATGCTGAACCCCATGGCGAAGTAGACGTACCCCTTGGGCACGTGCTGACCGAGCCCGTCCGCCACCAACGTCGTGCCGATGAGGAGCAGGAACGACAGCGCGAGCATCTTCACGGTCGGGTGGCGCTCGACGAACCCCGCCACGGCGTTGACGGACACCATCATGACCACGACCGCCACGATCACGGCCGTCACCATCACGCCGAGGTGGTCCGCCATCCCGACCGCCGTGATGACGGAGTCCAGCGAGAAGACGATGTCCAAGAGGACGATCTGGGTCACGACCCCCGCGAAGGACGCGGCCGCCTTCGTCGTGGACGCGTGCGCTGCGTGCGGCCCCTCGAGCCGCTCGTGGATCTCCTGCGTCGCCTTGAAGATCAGGAACACCCCGCCCACGAGGAACACGAGGTCGCGGCCGCTTATCTCCATGCCGAACACCTCGAAGAGCGTCGCCGTCAGGCCCGTGAGCCACGAGATGGAGAAGAGCAGCCCGACGCGCGTGATCATGGCCAGCGCCAACCCGACCAGCCGGGTCCGCTGCTGCTGCTCCGGCGGTAGCTTCCCCGACAGGATGGAGATGAAGACGATGTTGTCGATCCCGAGGACGATCTCGAGGACGGTCAGCGACGCGAGCGCCACCCAGGCTTGCGGACTCGTGAGCCATTCCATGCCCCCGATTCTCGGGCCAGCGGGCCGCCAACGCAAGCGGCGCGCCGTGACTCAATCGACGTCGCGCCGGAGGAACCACCAGTAGAGCAGCACCCCGAACAGGAGCGCGTAGCCCGCCATGACCAGCGCCGAGTGGCCGAGCGTGAGGCCGGTGCCGAGGAGTCCCGCCAGCGGCCCGAGGTCGCCCGCCTCCCCGGCACTGAGCTCCTTGAACCAGGCGGCGGCGGGTGCGCGCCCGGGCGCGTAGAGGTTGGCGGTGAAGAAGTACTCGGGCAGCGCCTTCCACGCCGCCTGCAGGCGGATGGCCTGGAAGACGGCGTTGAAGCGGTTGAGGGGCTGGACCTGCGAGATGGTGTTGATGACGGCGTAGAGCGTCTCGAGGAGGCCGGGGAGGAACAGCACCATGACCACCCCGAGGACCCCGGACCGGACGAGCGTGATGAGCAGGAACGCCAGGAGCACGGGCGCCAGGAGCTGAGCCGCCTGCAGGCCGTAGAGGCCGAGCAGGGGTAGCCAGTCGCCCTCCAGGCGGGTGGGCAGGAAGGTGGTGCCCACGAGCCCGAACAGGAACCCGGAGACGGCCGCACCGGCCATGAGGGTCGCGAGGGCCGCCAACGCCACGAAGACCTTGCCGCTCATGACTGCCACGCGCGACGGCTGCACCACCAGGACCGTCTTCCACATGTTCTGTGAACGCTCGTCGCCGATGAGCAGGGCGGCGACGAGGGTGACGGCGACGATGTAGAGGGTGGGGCTCGTGTAGGCGGGCCCGGCGAGCGCCAGGCGCACGAGGCCGAGGGGCGACGCGAAGAGCTGCAGTGTCTGGTCGACGACGCGGCCGTCGTCGGCGAAGGAGCCCGTCAGCGTCGTGTGGAGCACACGCGCCACCACCAGCGCCAACGCCGGGAGCAGCACCCAGTAGAGCGCCGCCAACACGTAGAGGCGCCGTTTCCTCACCACCTTGAAGGCCTCGGCCCGGACGACGTTCGAGAACTGGTTCATGCTGGCCTCCCGGCGGGATCGACGAGCCTGAGGTAGGCGGCCTCGAGGTCGTCGCCGTGCACGGCGGCGGCCACCACCTTGACGCCGTGCGCCGCCAGGTCGGACACGAGGTCGTCGGCGCGGTCGCGCGGCACCTGGGCCTCGGCGCCGTCGGAGCCGCGCGGCTCGAAGTCGTAGCCGAGAGCCGTCAGCGCCGCGGCGAGCGCGGCCTGGTCGGTCGCCCGCACTGAGTAGCGGACCCGTTGACCGTCCATGCGGTTGAGCAGTTGGGTCAGCGTCCCGTCGAAGCGCAGCACGCCCTTGTCGATGGCCAGGACGCGGTCGACGAGCTTCTGGACCTCGGCGAGGATGTGGCTCGAGACGAGGACGGTGGCGCCCTCCGTCGCCACGGCCCTGAGGGACTCGCGGAACTCGGCGATGCCCGTGGGGTCGAGGCCGTTGGTCGGCTCGTCGAGCAGCAGCACCTGCGGCCGCCAGAGCAGCGCGCGCGCCAGGGCGAGGCGCTGCCGCATGCCCTGCGAGTACGCCCTCACCCGCTTGCGGGCGGCGTCTTGCAGTTGGACGAACTCGAGCACCTCGTCGACCCGGGAGCGGGGCACGTCGCCGTGGAGCAGGGCGGCGTGCGTGAGGTTGTCGCGCCCGGTCAGGTAGGGGTAGAAGCTGGGTTCCTCGATCATCGTCCCCACGCGCCTGAGGGTGGGTCCGGGCACGGCGGCGCCGAGCACGGTGCAGGTGCCGGCGCTGGGCTTGACGAGGCCGGCGAGCATTCGCAACGTGGTCGTCTTGCCCGCGCCGTTCGGGCCGAGGAAGCCCACGATCTCGCCCTGCGTGACCTCGAAGCTGAGGTCGGACACGGCGGCGGCGCGGCCGTAACGTTTGGTCAACCCGTTGGCCGAGATGGCGATCATTCTGCCTTCCCCTCCCTGGTCATCAGGCTCTGGATGGCGTCGCGGGGGTGCTTGCCGCCGAAGACGACGGCGTGTACCTCGCGGCTGATGGGCAGGTCGATCCGGTGAGTCGGGCCGGCGCGGTGCACCGCCTCGACGGTGGGTACGCCTTCGGCGGTCATGCCGCTGGCCTCGAGGTCGGCCAGCGTCGCGCCATGCGCGAGGCTCACGCCCGCCCGGTGGTTGCGCGACGAGTCAGAGGCGCAGGTGGCGACGAGGTCGCCGACGCCCGCCAGGCCGTAGAACGTCGCGGCGCGGCCCCCGAGGCTGGTGCCCAGGCGCACGATCTCGGCCAGGCCGCGGGTGATCAGCGTGGCCTTCGTGTTGTCGCCGAGACCGAGGCCGTCGCTCACGCCGCAGGCGAGGGCGATGACGTTCTTCATGGCGCCCGCCACCTCGACCCCGACGACGTCGCTGCTCGTGTAGACGCGGAACGTCGGCTGCTGCAACAGCGCCTGCACGCGCCCGGCCAACCCGGCGTCCGCGCTGGCCACCGTGGTCGCGGCCGGCTTCCCCGCCGCGATCTCGCCCGCCAGGTTGGGACCCGACAGCACGGCCAGCGGGGTGGAGGGCAGCGACTCGGCGAGGACCTGCGACAGGCGCTTGAAGGTGGCGACCTCGAGCCCCTTGGAGCAGTTCACGAGCGCCGCAGGCAGGCCGCTGCGCCTGATGGACTCCCCGAGTTGCCGGAAGGCGCGGGACGGAACGGCGAGGAACGCGAGGGGAGCGCCGGCGAGGGCCTCGGCCAGGTCGCCGGTGGCGCGCACGAGCGGCCCGAGCGGCGTGCCTGGCAGGTACTGGTCGTTGCGGCCCGTGGCGGCGATGGCCGCGGCCTGAGCCTGACGCTGCGCCCAGAGGACGACCTCGTGACCGTTGCGCGCCAGCAGGGAGGCTATGACCGTGCCCCAGGCGCCGGCGCCGAGGACGGCCAGTCGGGGGTGCGAGGGTGAGTTGCGTGACACGGGCACAGGCTACCAACTGGTGATAAGGTTGCTCCCGTTGCCCGACAGCGGCCGCGCTCGCCGCGCCCGCCGCTGGGGCCAGGCGGAGGGAAGATGCCTACCTACCTGTATCGCAACCTGATGACGGGGGAGACGTTCGAGTACGAGCAGAGGATAACGGACGACGCCCTCACGGTGCACCCCGAGACGGGCCAGCCGGTGAAGCGGCTCATCCAGCCGGTGGGCATCGCGTTCAAGGGCAGCGGCTTCTACGTCAACGACACGCGCAAGGGCGCGGCCGGCAAGCATGGCGCCCACGGCGCGACCGCCGCGCCGGCCGACGCGGGTGGCGGCCACGACGCCGGCGGCGCCGGCAAGGAACCCGG
>JACFNR010000047.1:16732-20396 GCA_019454765.1 Trueperaceae bacterium
GTACACCGCGCTGCGGGCGATGGTGGCGCTCACGGGCACTATGCCGCCCCCGAGGGGTTTGGCCAGGGTGATGATGTCGGGATCCATACCGGCCGCCACGCTGGCGAACCATGTGCCGGTGCGTCCCAACCCCGTCTGGATCTCGTCGGCTATCACCAGGACGCCGTGCTCACGAGCGAGGACGCCCACCTGCCGCAGGTAACCGTCCGGAGGCACGATCACGCCGCCCTCGCCCTGCACGGGTTCGATCACGACGGCGCAGATGCGGTCGGCCTGGCGCCGGAGGGCGTCTGCGAACGCGTCCGCGTCCCCGTACGGCAGAGTTATGACGTCGGGGGCCAGGGGCCGGAAGGGACCCTGGTACTCCTCGTTGGGGGTCAGCGCGAGCGCGCCGTGCGTCTTGCCGTGGTAGGCGCGGGCGAAGTTGATGAACGTGCTCGCGCGTGGCCGAGCCGCGCGCGCCATCTTCAGCGCCGCCTCGACCGCCTCGGCGCCCGAGTTGCCGAAGTACACGTGGCTGTCGGCGTGGCTCGGGGCGACGCTCGCGAGGAGGGTCACCAGGTTCGCCGCCAACGCGGCGCGCCACTCGCTCAACGACTGCTGGGGCAACCCCAGCTGGCGGTTGCCCGCCAGGTAGGCGCGCACGAAGTCGAGCAGGGGCGGGTAGGCCTCCCCGAACGGCATCGCCGCGTAACCGCCCGCGTGGATGAGGTGACGCCCCGAGGGGTCCTCGAGTTCCCACGGGTTGAGCACTCGCAGCGGGCCGGCGATGCCCAGGATGTCGAGGACGCGCATCAGGTCGCCGTTGCCGTGGCGCGCCTCGAGGTCGAGCACGTCGAGGCCGGCGCCGGCGAGCAGGCCCGCCGTGCCGTAGGGGAGGCGCGGTGGCGCGTCGCTCGGCCGGATCACCGGAGGTCCCTGGCCGTAACGTTGCCGGCGCTATCCTCCACCACGACCTGGCCGCCCTCGGCCGCGTCGACGTCGACGGAGAACGAGTACTCGGCGGCGGGCGTGAACGCGAGCGGCACGCCACTGATCCTGATGCTGCTGATCCGCATGTTGTCCCTCGCCACCCCTTCGACGCGGAGCTTGCCCCCGCCCAGCGACTCGACCTTGCTCAGCTCCACGGTGGGGGGCGTGGCGTCGAGAGTCAGGACGTAACGCTCCGTGGTGGTGCGCCCGTCCACGTCGGTCACCTCGAGTATGAGCGTCAACTCGCCGTCGCGCAGGTTCGGCTTCGTGAAGGCGAACTGGATGAGCCGCTTGCCGCGCTCCGACGCGTAGAGGCCGTCAGCCAACAGGTCCGCCCCGTCCACGCGGATGCTGGCCACGCCGGCGTCGTCCATCGCGTACCCGCTGATGCGCAGGTCGTCGCTACTACGCACCGTGCCGCTCCGCGGCTCGGTGATGGTCACGATCGGCGGCAACGAATCCGGCCTGGTGACGCAGGCCCCGAGGCCGAGCAGGAGAACCGCGATCGAGGCCGCGAGTGAGGCCCTCGCGAGCGGCCGATTCGTGTGCACCAGGCCATGCTACAACGGGTCGCCGGCGGGGCGGGCATCCCGCCCAGGCGGTCCGGCGGAGTCTGATAGAGTTGCGGCACGCGAGATGAAGGGCAGACGCCCTCTCGGCCAGGGAAGGGGGTTGGGCAGCCTCGGCACTGGCGGCCGCCGGCAGGTCGGCACGCGAACTGGTTCCCGACGGTCACCGGGCCGTCGGCACGGGGACCGCCCCGCAAGGTACGCTTTACGAGCAACATTCCCGGAAGGAGAGTTTGATGAAGAGAAGCATCACCACGCTGTTTGCCAGCACGCTACTGCTGCTGGGCGTCGCCTTCGCGCAGGCGCCGGCCGACACCTACGTCTTCATGACGTTCGGGGAGCCCGTCTCGATGGACCCCGCCCGTGCATACGACACCGGCTCCGGCGGCATCATCGAGAACATCTACGAGACCCTGATGGCCTACGACGGCCAGGCGATCGACAAGTTCGTCCCTAGCCTCGCCACGGGGTACACGGTCAGCGCCGACAACCTCCACTGGTCGTTCGACCTGCGCCCCGGCGTCAAGTTCCATAGCGGCAACGCGATGACCTGCAAGGACGTCGCCTGGTCGTTCAAGTACGGCGCGCTTACCGCTCACCCCGAAGGCGCCACCGCCTACCTCATGGGCAACTACTTCCTCGGCACCGACATCAACGGCGCCGACCCCGCCGCCTTCCTGGCTCAGGTCACCTGGGACATGATCGACAACATCGTCACCTGCCCTGACGGCCCCGACGGCCTCAAGGCGACGGTGAACCTCGTGAACCCGACCCCGGCCCTCATCCCCATCCTCACCTACACGGCCTACAGCATCATCGACTCCCAGTTCGCCATCGCCGGCGGCGCCTGGGACGGCACCGAGGCCACGTGGGAGAGCTGGGTCGGCCGCGACCTCACCGCCGAGTTCCTCCACCGCAACGCCAGCGGCACCGGCGCCTTCCAGCTCGTCGACTGGACCGACGACAGCGTCGTCGCCGACGCCTTCGCCGACTACTGGGGCGGCGCGCCGGCCCTCAAGCACGTCGTCTACCGCTACGTCGACGAGCAGTCGACCCGCATCCTCGCCATCCAGCAGGGTGACGCCGACCGCATCACGCTCAACGAACGCGCCGCGCTCGCGCAGGTGCAGGGCGCCGCGGGCGTCAGCGTCCTGAGCGACCCCAGCTGGCTGCCGGCCTCCGTCACGTCCGTGTTCTTCAACTTCGACATCAACACCGAGAACAACGAGGACGTCGGTTCCGGCGCGCTCGACGGCAAGGGCATCCCCAGCGACTTCTTCGCGGACGTGAACGTGCGCCGCGGCTTCGCCCAGCTGTTCGACCAGCAGACGTTCGTCGACCAGATCTACCAGGGTCAGGGCGTCGTCATCACCATGGGCCTGCCCCCCACGTTCCTCGGTTACAACCCCGACGTGGCCGTCCGCACGCTCGACCTCGAGGCGGCCGAGCAGTACTTCCGCGCCGCCTTCGGTGGCGAGGTGTGGGAGAAGGGCTTCGAGTTCACGGCCCTCTACAACTCCGGTAACACCATCCGGCAGACGGCGCTCGAGCTCATGAAGGACAACCTCGAGTTCCTGAACCCGAAGTTCAAGATGAACGTGCGCGGTCTGCCGTGGGCCGACTACCTCGCCCGCACGGCGCAGAAGATGGCGCCCATGTTCGCGCTCGGCTGGGCCGCCGACTACGCCGACCCGAGCAACTTCATTAACACCTTCTACGACAACGACGGCTACTACTCGGCGCGCACCAGCATCAACGTGCCTGACATCCAGGAGATCATCGACCAGGCCGACAAGCTGTCCGACCCCGAGGCGCGCGGCTTCCTCTACCGCGGCATCGGCGCCGCGCACTACGACCAGGCCCCCCTGATCGCGGTGCCAATCCAGATGGACTTCATGGTCGTGCGCTCCAACCTGCAGGGCGTCTACTACAACACCATGTACTCCAACGAGTTCCTCTGGAAGGCCATCTCCAAGAACTGAGCCGGTCTCGGGCCGCGGCCTCGGCCGCGGCGTGGGGGGGGGGGGGGGCGCGGCCCCCCCCCCCCCCCCCCCCGCCCGGGGGGGGGGGGGGGGGGGGGGGGCCGCGGCCCACACCACCCCGCCCCCCCCGCCCCCCACCCC
>JACFNR010000048.1:0-8721 GCA_019454765.1 Trueperaceae bacterium
AGGAAGCGCGCCCCGTAGCGCCCCAGCTTGACGGCGCCCACGCCGGGGACCTCGCCAAGGTCGTAGAGGCTGCGGGGGGCGCGCGCCACCATCTCGCGCAGCGTGCGGTCGTGGAAGACCACGTAGGGCGGCACGCCCTGTTCCGCCGCGATCTCGCGCCGCAGGGCGCGCAACGCCTGGAAGAGCGCCTCCTCCTCGGGGCCCGCCTCGGGCCGGTCGAGGTCGCCGGCGGCGGGAACACCGGCGCCACCGGAACCGCCCGCCGCCAGCGCCCGCAACCGCCGCGCCGTCGACCGCTCGCGCACGCGGTCGCGCCGGAGTTCCACCGTGCGTTCGCCGCGGAGCACCGCGGCCGCGCCCGGCCCGGCGACCAACCCGCCGAAGCCGTCGGGGTCGGGCAGGAGCTGCCCGTTGGCGAGGAGCTGCCGTGCCACCGAGCGCCAGCCGCGCTCGTCGAGCTCCGCACCGATGCCGAAGGTGCTCAGCCGGTCGTGACCCAGGCTCGCCACGCGCGGCGTCGCCTTGCCGAGCAGCACGTCGATGAGGTGGCCCGCCCCGAAGCGTTGGCCCGTGCGCATGACGGTCGAGAGGAGCTTCTGCGCCGCGACGGTGCCGTCGAAGGTGTCGACGGGCTCGCGACACGTGTCGCAGTGGCCGCACGGCTCCTCCAAGCGCTCGCCGAAGTAGGCGAGCAGGGCCTGGCGGCGGCAGCCGGGCGTCTCGCAGTAGGCGAGCAGCGCCTCTAGCCGCTGCCGCTCGACGCGCTTGAACGCCTCGCTGCCGCCGCCCTCGGCCAGCATGCGGCTCACCTGCACCACGTCCTGCAGGCCGTAGGTCATGAACGCGTCCGACGGCTCCCCGTCGCGACCGGCGCGGCCCGTCTCCTGGTAGTAGCCCTCCAAGCTCTTGGGCAGGTCGAGGTGCGCCACGAAGCGCACGTCGGGCTTGTCGATGCCCATGCCGAACGCGATGGTGGCCACCACCACCAGGCCGTCCTCGCGCAGGAAGCGCTCCTGGTTCTCGCGCCGCACCTCGGCTCCCAGCCCGGCGTGGTACGGCACGGCGTTGACGCCCTGGTTCACGAGCCAGGCGGCCGTGGCGTCGACGCTCCTTCGCGACAGGCAGTAGACGATGCCGGCGTGCCCCACGTGCTTGTCGCGGTAGAAGGCGAGGAACTGCCGCCGCGCGTCGACCTTCTCCACCACCTGGTAGTCGATGTTGGGCCGGTCGAAGCTCGAGATGAAGCGGCGCGCGCCCCCCAGGTGCAGCTTGTCGACGATCTCGCGCCGCGTGGCCGCGTCCGCGGTGGCCGTGAGCGCCACGCGCGGCACGCCCGGGTACCTCTCTGCCAGCACCCCCAGCCCGATGTACTCGGGCCGGAAGTCGTGACCCCAGGCCGACACGCAGTGCGCCTCGTCGATGGCGAACAGGCTCTTCTCCAGCCCGTCGAGCACCGACAGGAACGCGGGCGTGAGGAGCCGCTCGGGAGCCACGTAGATGAGGTCGATGCGCCCCTCGACCAGGTCGCGCTCCACGGCGCGCGCCTCGGCGGGTTCCAGGCTCGAGTTCAGGTAGGCGGCGCGCACCCCCACCTGCCGCAGGGCGCTCACCTGATCGTGCATGAGCGCGATGAGCGGCGAGACCACCACCCCGACCCCACGCCGAAGTAGCGCCGGCAACTGGTAACAGAGCGACTTGCCGCCACCCGTTGGCATGAGGACGAGCGCGTCGCCGCCCTCCAGCACGTGCTCCACGACCTGCGCCTGGGCGCCGCGGAAGTCGGGGTATCCGAACACCTCGGCCAGGAGCCGCCGGGCGTCCTGCAGCGTTGGCCCGTCGGTCAGCCGACCCACTCCCCCTCGCGCATGACGGGCTCGGTGGTGCCGTCCGGCAGCTCGCCGTCGACGTCCACCCTGTCCGAGCCGATCATGAAGTCGACGTGCGTGAGCGAGTCGTTGAGGCCCTTGGCGAGGCGTTCCTCGGCGCTCATGGTCTGCGCGCCCCCCACGCAGTTGACGTAACCGCGCCCGAGCGCGATGTGGCAGGCGGCGTTCTCGTCGAACAGCGTCTCCAGGAAGAGGAGGCCCGTGCGAGCGATCGGGCTGGAGGCCGGCACGAGCGCCACCTCGCCCAGGCGCCTGGCGCCGTCGTCGGTGCCGAGGATGTCGTCGAGGGCGGCCTGGCCCTTGCCCGCCGTGGCCCTCACCACGCGCCCTCCCTCGAACTCGAGGGAGAAGTCGTCGATGAGGATGCCGTTGTAGGCGAGCGGCATGCTGGCGCGCACCACCCCGTCGACCCGGTCGCGGTGGGGGGCGGTGAACACCTCCTCGGTCGGCATGTTGGCCACGAAGCCGACGCCGTTCGGGAGGGTGGAGCCGCCGCCGTCCCACAGGTGATCGTCGGCCAGGCCGACGCGCAGGTCGGTGCCGGGACCGCGGAAACGGAGCGAGGCGTAGCGCCGCGCGTTGAGCCGCGCCTTGCGCTCGGCCAGACCCGCGTTGTGGTCGCGCCACGCGGCGACCGGGTCGGGCTCCGTGACGCGGGTGGCCGCGAAGATGGCGTCCCACAGCGCCGCCATGGCCTCCTCGTCGGGACGCCCGGGGAACACCTTGCGCGCCCACGCGGGCGCGGCGGCGGCGGCCACGCACCAGGCGATGCGGTCGGCCATGGCGAGGTCGGAGTAGGGCCTCACGGCGGGCCGCCACGCCCGCTGGAAGGCGGCGAAGCGCTCGGGGGGCGTTCCCGCCAGGGCATCAGGGTCGTCGGCCAGGATGGCGAGGGAGGCCGCGCCCTCGGCTGCCAGGGCGTTCATGCCGTCGGCGCGGTACTGCGCGATGACGTCGAAGCTGCCCTCGGGGCCGTGCATGAAGCGCGAACGCATGATGGCGTCGTCGTTCCAGAACACCTCCACGTAGGGGCTGCCGAGCCTGTACGCCTCGTCGACCACGAGGCGCACGAGCGGGGCCGCCTCGATGCCCGCTCGGATGAGCAGCTTCTGGCCGGGCTGCAGGTTCACGCCTACCCTCACCAGGAGCTCGGCGTACGCCCGGGAACGCTGCGCGAGATCGGAAGTCGTCATGCCGGGCATCGTAGCAGCGCCGCCGGCCGTGGACCGCCGCCTACCAGGCAGCAGCCGGTAGCGGCTTATCATGCGTCCAGGCGGCGCCGACCGACCCACGCGAGCGAACGCCCGCGGTGGCGGGGGCGCGGCCGCACAACCAGACGACCCCTTCAGGGCAGGGTGAGATCCCCGACCGGCGGTGAGGGGCGCAAGGCCAAGCCAGCGCCACGAGCCCGCGACGCCCACCACGGTGGGCCTGAACCGGTGAGAGACCGGTGCCGACGGTAACAGTCCGGACGGAAGAAGGAGGTGGGCGGCGGCCGCGAGGTGCGGCCATTGCGCCTATGGGATCAGCAGCAACAGGTCGAGAGGGAGCCGAGACTCCCGACGTGGACGAGTCGTTCATGCGGCTCGCGCTGGCGCTCGCGGAGCGCGGGCGCGGGCGCGTCAGCCCGAACCCGTTGGTCGGGTGCGTGCTCGTGCGAGAGGGCGCCGTCGTTGGCGAGGGTTGGCACGCGCGTGCCGGCGAGGCGCACGCGGAGGTCAACGCCCTGGCGGCCGCCGGCGCGGCGGCGCGCGGCGCGACCTGCTACGTGACGCTGGAGCCGTGCGACCATCACGGCCGCACCCCGCCGTGCACGGACGCGCTCATCGCCGCGGAGGTGGCCCGCGTGGTGGTGGCGACCACCGACCCGAACCCGCTGGTGGACGGGCGCGGCGTGCGGCGCCTGCGTGCCGCGGGCGTCGCCGTGGACGTGGGGGTCCTGGCACGGGACGCCGAGGAGCAGAACGAGGTCTACCGCACCAACCGCCTGCTGGGCAGGCCGTTCGTGCTCTACAAGACGGCCATGTCGCTCGACGGCAAGATCGCGGTGCGCACGGGCCGCTCGCGCTGGATCACGGGACCGTCGGCGCGTTCGCGCGTGCACCAGTGGCGCGACGAGTACGGCGGCGTCGCCGTCGGCGTCAACACCGTGCTCCTCGACGACCCGGCCCTCACCACGCGCCTACCCGGCGGGCGCACCCCCGCCAAGATCGTCTTCGACAGCGTTGCCCGCACGCCCGTCACGGCGCGGCTCTTCGCCCCCGCACCGGACGGCACGCCGGCGCGCGTGATCGTCATCACCACCACGGCCGCGCCCGCCGAGCGCACGGGCGCCCTGGCGGCGGCCGGCGCCGAGGTCGTGGCGTTGGACCCGCGTGACGGCCGGCCAGACGTTAGCGCGGCGCTCACCGCCCTCCTCGACCTGGGCGTCACCAGCGTCATGCTCGAGGGCGGCGGCTCGCTCGCCTGGGAGTTCTTCGCCGCCGGCGCCGTGGACCGCGTGGCGTGGTTCGTGGCCCCGAAGCTGCTGGGCGGCTCTGCCGCCGGGCCCCTGGCGGGGTTGGGGGTGCCCAGCGTCGACGACGCCTTCACCCTCGAGGACGTCCTGACGGAGACGATAGGGCCCGACCTGCTCATCACGGGCAAGGTGGCCCGCCACGTCGCCGGCCGCGCGGCAGAGCGGGGGGCGTGACGTGTTCAGCGGCATCGTCGAGGAGGTGGGCAGCGTGCTGCGGGTGGTCGAGGGGGCCGACGTGCGCCTCGCCATCGGCGCTAGCGCCGTCCTGGAGGGCACCAAGGTGGGCGACTCCATCAGCGTGTCTGGCTGCTGCCTCACCGTGGTGGCGCTGGGAGCCGACGGCTTCGACGTGGAACTGTCGCGCGAGACGCTCGCCAAGACGGCGCCGCGCTGGCGCGCCGGGGATCGCGTGAACCTGGAGCGGGCGCTGAGCGTCGCCGCGCGGCTGGGCGGTCACATCGTGAGCGGCCACGTGGACGGGGTCGGCGAGGTGCTCGACCTGAGCCCCGAACCGGGCGCGTACGTGCTGCGCGTGGCCGCGCCGGTGGCGCTGGCGCCTCACCTCGTGCCGAAGGGAAGCGTGACCGTGGACGGGGTGAGCCTCACCCTCGTCGACGTGGGCGGCCCGGGCGGCACCCGCCCGGACTGGCCGGCCCACCACTTCAGCCTCTGGCTGATACCGCACACGTTGGCCGTCACCACCCTGGGCGAGCTGGAGCCCGGTTCGCGCGTGAACGTCGAGAGCGACCTCCTCGCGAAGTACGTGGAGCGCCTTCAGCTCCTGCGGGAGCGGGAACCGGCGCCGGAAGAGAGACGACATGCCTGACACGAGGGTAGCCCCGGCCGCCGCCGGCCTCGCCACCATCCCCGAGCTCCTGGAGGAGCTGCGGCGCGGTCGCCCCGTCATCGTGGTCGACGACGAGGACCGCGAGAACGAGGGCGACCTCGTCCTCCCCGCGCAGAGCGCCACCACCGAGCAGGTGGCGTTCATGATCCGCCACACGGGCGGGGTCGTGTGCCTGGCCCTCACCGAGGCGGCCGCCGACCGGCTCGACCTGCCGCCCATGGTGCGGCACAACACCGCCAGGCGCGGCACCGCCTTCACCGTGACCATCGAGGCCAAGGAGGGCGTCAGCACCGGCATCAGCGCCCGCGACCGCGCCCTGACCCTCCGCACGGCGGCGGCGCCGGGCGCGAGCGCGGACGACCTCGCCCGCCCCGGCCACGTCTTCCCGCTGCGCGCCAGGGACGGCGGCGTGCTGCGCCGCGCCGGCCACACGGAGGCCGGCGTCGACCTGTGCCGCCTGGCCGGTCTCGAGCCCGCCGCGGCCATCTCCGAGCTGATGGCCGACGACGGCAGCATGCTCAGGCTCCCCGCCATCCGGGAGTTCGCCGCGGCGCACGGCCTGAAGGTCGGCACCATCGCCGACCTGATCGCCTACCGCCTGCGGGCCGACGCCTTCGTGCGCCGCGTCACGAGCAGCGCGCTCCCCACCGCCTACGGGGAGTTCACCGTGCACGGTTACGTCGACGAGCTCACGGGCGCCGAGCACGTCGCCCTCACGTTGGGCGACGTCGCCGCCGCCACCGCCTTGGAGGACGGCGTGCTGGTGCGGGTGCATTCGGAGTGCCTCACGGGCGACGCCCTCCACAGCCTGCGCTGCGACTGCGGCGCCCAGCGCGACGCGGCCATGGCCGCCATCGCCGCCGAGGGGCGCGGCGTCTTCGTCTACCTCAGGCAGGAGGGGCGCGGCATCGGGCTCCTCAACAAGCTCCGCGCCTACCACCTGCAGGACGAGGGGTACGACACGGTGGAGGCGAACGTGCACCTCGGCCTGCCCGTCGACGACCGCGACTACGGCGTGGGCGCGCAGATCCTGGCCGACCTGGGCGTGCGCCGCATGCGGCTCCTCACCAACAACCCGCGCAAGCTCGCGGCGCTGGCGGGTTTCGGGCTCGAGCCGGTGGCGCGGGTGCCGCTGCACGTGGGCCGGAACCCGTACAACGAGCGCTACCTGCACACCAAGGAGGTGAAACTGGGCCACTTCGCCGACCGGCCGGAGTGACGTGCCGGCCGGAGTGACGTGCCGGCCGCCCTGACGTGCCGACCGCCCGGCGCGGCCCGGCACAGGCGCCCGGCGCGGCCCGGCACCGCTGCCCGGCGCGACTCAGCGCCGCCTGCGCGCGGCGGCCGAGGGGAGGAGCGAGACGCATGGCGCTTTACAGGGACCGCACCCACGCCGGTGAGCGCTTGGCCGCCGCCATGGCGGGCCTGGGCGGGGAGGGCGTGGTCGTGGTGGCGCTCCCCCGCGGCGGCGTGCCCGTGGCCGCGGTGGTGGCCAGGGAGCTGGGAGCCCCTCTCGACGTGCTGCCGGTGCGCAAGGTCGGTCACCCGCACCAGCCCGAGCTGGCGCTCGGGGCGCTGGCCCTGGGAGGGCGGGTGGTGCGTAACGAGGAGGTGCTGGCCCGGTCGCGGGCGGCGGAAGGGTGGTTCGAGCGCCAGGCGGCGCTGGAGCGCCGCGAGCTGGAGCGGCGCGCGGTGACCTACCGCGGCAGCGCCGCGCCGCCCGACCTGACGGGCAAGGAGGTGCTACTGGTTGACGACGGCCTCGCCACGGGCGCCACCATGCGAGCTGCCGTGGCCGCGGCGCGCGACCTGGGGGCCCGCCGCGTGGTCGTGGCCGTGCCGGTGGGGGCGCCCTCCACCGTCGCGCAGCTCAGGGCGGAGGCCGACGCCGTCGTGTGCGTCTTCGAGCCGCAGACGCTTTCCAGCGTGGGCGAGTGGTACGACGACTTCGCTCAGACGACCGACGCCGAGGTGCTCGCCATCCTGGCCGAGCGGGCGCCATAGGCGGGGTCGCTCTAGGCGGCCGTCCTAGGCGGGCTCGCCGGAGGCGCGCCCCTCCAGCGCCTCGACGCGCCGCTCGAGCGCCTCGACGCGCCGAAGCAGCACCGCCAGCGGCGAGCCGCCGGTCGCGGCCGCCGCACCGGTCCCGCCAGGTGCGGCACCATGGTCGCCGCCTGCCGCCGCGCCGCCGTGACGCACGCGGGGCTGCATGCGCTCCTCGTCCGCGCCCAGCTTGTGGGTCCAGCGGTCCTGGCTCTGGCCCGGGCCGCGGCCGAGGTTCGCCGCCAGCGGGACGGAGCGGCCGGCCAGGCCGTCGAGGACGCGCTCGACGTCCGCCACGTCGGCGAAGGCGACGTAGCGCTCCGTGCGCGTGCGCAGCTCGCCGGGCGTCTGGGGGCCACGCAGCATGAGGACGCCGAGCAGCGCGATCTCCTTGTCGTTCACCGACCAGGCCTGCGCGATCTTGTGGCGGTGCTTGGGGACGCGGTCGCTGACCTCCTGCGTCGTCGCGGCGAGTCCCTTGTCGCGGAGGCGCTGCAGGGCGTCCTGCACGTCCTGCAGGTGGTAGTCGGTGACGGGGTCGCGGCTGGTCTTCTGGTTGCAGGCGGTGACGAGCGCCTGCATCGTGAGGGGGTAACCGTCCGGCGTCGTGCGCTCCTTCTCAACGAGGGAGCCCAGTACGCGCAGCTCGATGTCGGTGAGGGCCATGCGGGCCAGGATATTACGCGTGCGGCCGGCCCGGCCCAAGCCCCGGTGCGATAGCCTGGCGCCGTGCCCATCCGTGACGAACTGATCGAACGAACCATCCAACAGCTGGCCGCCCTCATGGCCAAGCTCATCGGCGCGCGCTTCGGCGTGCTCGAGGCGGCGCGCGTCGACCTGGGAGCCGCCGAGCGCGAGCTCGAGGGGCTCTACCTCGCCAACCTGGGCACGAGCCGCGGCCTCGTGCACCGCCTGGGCCTCGAGGACCTGATCGGGGTCCTGAGCACGGCCGGCTACGTCGACGCCGAGCGGGCGTACCTCCTGGGCGCCCTCCTCAGCGTCGACGCGGAGGTGGCGGTGGCGGCGGGCGCCGACGCGGACGACCCGGAGGTCGTGGGGCTCCGCTCCGCCGCGCTGGCGGCGCTGCTCGAGGCGGGAGCCGAGAACCTGGGCGAGGCGGACCTCGGCGCGCGCGTGGCGGCCCTCCTGGCCGAGGTGCCCGCCGAGGCGCTGCCGCCCAGCACCTTCGAGCGGCGCTTCCGGTACGAGTTCGCGGGCAAGCGTTACGCGCTAGCCGAGGACGCCCTGTTCGCCTGGCTCGAGCGCTCGCGCGGGACGGCCGAGCGCCTGGAGGTGGCCGCCACGGCCAGCGCCTTCTACGACGCGCTGGAGGGGAAGTCGGACGAGGAGCTCGCCGCCGGGGACTTCGAGCGCGGCGACGTCGCCCTCGGCAGGGCCGACTTCGCCGCGCGGTTCGCCTGAGCGGC
>JACFNR010000048.1:8821-13755 GCA_019454765.1 Trueperaceae bacterium
GGCACCACGCGCACCCAGCTGACGCGCAGCCCATCCATCTCCTCCACCTCGAGGCTGTAGCCGTGCCAGGCGGTCTCGTCCGCCGCCTGCGGCACGCGCCCGAGCCGGTCCGCGAGCAGGCCGCCCACCGTCTGGTAGCCGCTCCCCTCCGGTACCACGTCGTCGTCGAGGCCGAGCAGGTCGACGAAGTCGTCGACGTGCATGGAGCCCTGCACGCGCCAGCGCCGCGGCCCCAACTCCACGACCTCGGGCGCGCCCTCCTCGCCGGGCGGGAGGATGTCGCCCACGAGCTCCTCAAGGATGTCGGCGAGCGTGGCTATCCCCTCCACGCCGCCGTACTCGTCGAGCACGACGGCGAAGTGGGTGCGCGACTCCCTGAAGCTGTTGAGAAGCGAGAGTATGGGCAGCGTCTCGGGCACCATCAGCGGCTTGCGCAGCATGCCTGCCAGCGCGAACGGGTCGTCCGCCAGCTCCGCGACGAGCAGGTCCTGCAGCGCCACGAAGCCGACGACGTTGTCGAGCTCACCGTCGCACACGAGGTAGCGCCCGTGCGGTTCCGCCTTGATGCGCTCGAGGACCTCGACGCGGCTCGCCGCAAGGTCGAACCACGACACGTCGTGACGCGGCGTCATGATGGCGTTCGCCTTCCGTTCACCCAGCCAGAAGGCGTTCTCGATGATCTCCTGCTCGGCGGGTTCGATCACGCCCGCTCGCAGCCCCTGCGCGATCATCATGTCGATGTCCTCCTCGCTGATGACCTCGGCCGCGCTGGGCTTGACGCGCAGGAGGCGCAGCAGCCCGTTGGTGGAGGCGCCGAGGAAGGCGACGAGGGGGCGGGCGAGGCGCGACAGGCCCATCATGAAGCCGCCAAGCGCCATGGCGATGCGTTCCGGCTCGTTCAAGCCGATGCGCTTGGGCACGAGCTCGCCGACCACCAGCGAGACGTAGGTGATGAGCACGACCACGGCGCCGAACGCCAGCGGGTCGGCGACGCCGTGCAGGAAGGGGACGCCGCGCAGGAGGTCCGCCAGGGGGCCGGAGAGGGTGGCGCCACCGAACGCCCCGGAGAAGACCCCGACGAGCGTTATGCCGATCTGCGTCGTCGACAGGAACGTGTTCGGGTTCTCGGCCAGGGCGAGGGCGCGGACCGCCGCCGGCAGGCCGGCCTCGGCCTTCTGCTGCAGCCTGAGCCTGTTGGCCGACACGATGGCGATCTCGGCCATGGCGAAGAGACCGTTCACGACGATGAGGAGCAGGACGATGACCACGTTCATGCTTGAGCAACTATACGCATGGGCGCGCGCCCGGCCGGACGCTGGTGGGCGCGCCCGGCCCGAGACGGGTAGGTGACTCCGGCCCGAGGCGGGTGGGCGAGTCCGGCCCGAGATGGGTTGGCGCGCCGGCCCGTCGAGCCCCGCTTTCCGCGCTTGGGGGCCGCGCCGGCGGCCGTTCCCGTGTAACCACTTGACGGATAGCGCATAACGCGATAGCTTGAGGATATCGGACGCGCGAGAGCGCGTCTTTTTGTTGTCCCGACCGTTCGCCTCCGCCCGCCCGCGGCCGCCGGCGCGCCACCACCCCCACCGCGCGGCCCGCCCGGTCGCCGCCTCCCGGCCCACGAGGAGCCGACGACCTTGATCCCCTGGGAACCAGTCGGAGAGACGAGGCTGCCGAGCGGCGAGACGATGTCGCTCCACCGCCGTGGCGACGAGTTCTCCCTGCGCGTGGCCGGCCTGGAGCTCATGAACAGCCGTCAGCACGGCTCGGAGGAGGCGCTCGCCGCGTTGGCCCTCGCCGAGCTCGCCCGGCCGGCCCAGCACGTGCTGATCGGCGGTCTCGGCATGGGGTTCACCCTGCGCGCGGCGTTGGACGCGCTCCCGGCGACCGCACGCGTCAGCGTGGCCGAGCTGGTGCCGCAGGTGGCCGAGTGGAACCGCGGCCCCCTCGCGCACCTCGCCGGGCGTCCCCTAGCAGACGGGCGGGTCAAGCTCGTGGTGGCCGACGTCGCCGACCTGCTGGCGCGCGCAACGCGGGCGTACGACGCCGTCCTCCTCGACACCGACAACGGGCCCGAGGGCACCACTCACGAGGGCAACGAACGCCTCTACTCGCCAGCGGGGCTGCGCGCCGCGCACGGCGCGCTCACGCCGGGGGGCGTGCTGGCGGTGTGGTCCGCCTTCCAGAGCCCGGCCTTCGCCAGGCGGCTGGTGGCGGCCGGCTTCGCCGTCAGCGAGAAGAACGTGCGCTCGCGCGGCAAGAAGGGCGTCCGGCACGTGGTGTGGCTGGCGCGGCGGCGCTGAGCCTCCCCTACCCGCGCCCGCTCTAGTTGGCGACCCGGCCGGTTATCCTGCCCCCACCGACACCGGAGGCGCCGCCATGACAAGCCAGTCCACTCCCCCAGAGCCACCCAAGGAGCTCAAGGACAAGCTGATCCCCGACGAGCTCGTCACCACCGAGCACGAGGTGGTGATCGGCGGCGAGGTGGTGCGTTACCGCGCCACCAGCGGGCTCGTGTCGCTCAACCGCGAGGCGAGCGAGGACGGCGTCAGCAAGGGCGTCAAGACGGTGGCGCGCCTCTTCGTGACGGCGTACACGCGCCTGGGGGAGCACGACCCGGCCGAGAGGCCCATCACGTTCGCCTACAACGGCGGCCCCGGCTCCTCGTCGGTGTGGCTGCACCTGGGCACGTTCGGGCCGCGCCGGGTGGTCATGGGCGACGAGGGCGAGCCGCTCGCCGCCCCCTACCGCCTGACCGACAACGAGCACTCGCTGCTGGACGTCACCGACCTCGTGTTCATAGACCCCGTGAGCACCGGCTGGAGCCGGCCGGCCGAGGGCGAGAAGGCCAAGGACTTCCACGGCTACCAGCAAGACCTAGAGAGCGTGGGCGACCTCATCCGCGAGTGGCTGGGCCGCGAGGACCGCTGGCTGAGTCCCAAGTTCCTGGCGGGCGAGAGCTACGGGACCACCCGCTCCGCCGGCCTGTCCGGCTACCTGCAGAACCGGCACGGCATCTTCCTGACGGGCATCATGCTCGTGTCGTCGGTGCTCGACTTCACCACCCTGCACTTCAACGTCGGCAACGACCTGCCGCCGCTGCTCTACCTGCCCAGCTACGCCGCCACGGCCCACTTCCACGGCGCGCTCCGGCGCGAACACCAGGAGAAGCCCCTCGAGGAGTTCCTGCGCGAGGTGGAGGAGTTCACGCTGGAACGCTACAGCCTCGCGCTACTGAAGGGGGCGCGCCTGGGCGCGGAGGAGCGCGCCGCCGTGGCGCGGCAGGTGGCCGACTACACCGGCACGAGCCCTGAGTTCGTGGAGCGCAACAACCTGCGCCTCGCCCTGCCGCGCTTCACGAAGGAGCTACTGCGCAACGAGCGCAAGACGGTGGGCCGCCTCGACAGCCGCTACCTGGGCTTCGATCGCGACGCCGGCGGGGAGCAGTTCGAGTACGACCCCAGCATGAGCGCCATCCAGGAGCCGTTCACGGCGGCGTGGAACGCCTACGTGCGCACGGAGCTCGGGTTCCGCCTCACGCCCGACGTGACGTACGAGATCCTGACGAGCCTCTACGGCACCTGGGACTACTCGCAGTTCACCGGCAGGTACGTGAACGTGGCCGACACGCTGCGGCACGCCATGAGCGTCAACCGCAAGCTGCGCGTGCACGTGGCGTCGGGCTACTACGACCTCGCGACCCCCTACTTCGCCACGGAGCACACCCTCAACCACCTCGGCCTGGAGGAGGAACTGCGCGCCAACATCACGACGTCGACGTACGAGGCCGGGCACATGATGTACGTCAGGCGCGAGGACCTGGCCGGGCTCAAGGCGGCGCTGGCGGCGTTCGTCGCGGGCTGAGCCGCCCCGGCGCGGGAGCATTGGGAGGAGTAGCGATGGCCAACGGTCTCAACCTCACGAAGAGCTTCGAGCGGTACCCGCTCATGTTCGGCGCCACCCCCATCGAGGAGCTGCCGCGCCTGTCGGCGGCCCTCGGCGGCAAGGTGCGCCTCTACGCCAAGCGCGAGGACTGCAACTCGGGGCTGGCCTTCGGCGGCAACAAGGTGAGGAAGCTCGAGTACCTCGTGCCCGAGGCGTTGGCGCAGGGCGCCGACACGCTCGTCACCATCGGCGGCGTGCAGTCGAACCACACGCGCCAGGTGGCGGCCGTGGCGGCCAAGCTCGGCCTCGCCTGCCACCTGGTGCAGGAGAGCTGGGTGCCGTTCCCCGACGCCGTCTACGACCGCGTCGGCAACATCCTCATGTCGCGCGTCATGGGAGCCACCGTCGAGCTCGTGGACGAGGGGTTCGACATCGGCATCCGCCACAGCTGGGAGCGCGCGCTCGAGGCCATCAGGGCGCGCGGCGGCAGGCCGTACGCCATCCCCGCCGGGGCGTCCGACCACCCGCTAGGCGGCCTGGGTTTCGTGAACTTCGCGGACGAGGTCCGCGAGCAGGAGGCCCAGCTCGGCATCACGTTCGACTACGTCGTCACCTGCAGCGTCACCGGCTCCACCCAGGCCGGCATGGTGGTCGGCTTCGCCGCCGACGACCGCGCCCGGCGCGTGATCGGCATCGACGGCTCCCACACCCCGGAGCAGACTCACGCGCAGATCCTGCGCATCGCGCGCGCCACGGCGGCCAAGGTGGGGTTGGGCCGCGAGATCGTCCCCGAGGACGTGGTCCTGAAGACCGAGTACGCCTACCCCGCCTACGGCGTCCCCTCCGAGGAGACCAACGAGGCCATCCGCCTGGCCGCCCGCACCGAGGGCATGATGACCGACCCCGTCTACGAGGGCAAGTCCATGCAGGGCCTCATCGACCTGACCCGCAAGGGCTTCTTCCCCGACGGCTCGCGCGTGCTGTACGTGCACCTTGGCGGGGTGCCCGCCATCAACGCCTACAGCTACCTCTACAGGAACGGCTGAGCAGGC
>JACFNR010000048.1:13855-19560 GCA_019454765.1 Trueperaceae bacterium
CGCCGCCACGGGTGCGCCAACACGTCGGCCACGCTCAGGTAGGAGGGGAAGTGCGGGCCGGCGGCGAAGGTCCTGAGCTCGGCCTCGAGGGCGGGCAGCGACGCGCGGGCCACCACCTCGCAGCGCAGGAACGCCCCGGCGGGCACCCACTCGAAGGCGTCCGTGACGTCGTCAGAGCCCAGCGCGGTCTCGCGCACCACGCCTGCCGTACCCACCCAGCGGAGCACGTCGCCCGTCGCGCCTTCCACCCTCGCGCGGGCGACGACGGGAGGGCCCGCGCCGACCGTCCCACCCATGCCCGCGCCGCCGACGCTCAGCTCGAGGCGCGGCCCGCCGGGCCCCTCGCTCACGTAGGCCCGGCCGGCGCGGATGGCGGTGAGGACCGCAGGCGTGGACAGCTCTTCGAGCTCGAGCCAGGTGGTGGGCGAACCGACCTGCAGCAGCGGCGGATCGACGCGGCTGGCGCCCGGGTGGTGCCTGTCGCTGCCGCCCACCAACGTGAGGCGGCGCCCCTCCCGGAGCAGCGCGTCGTAGCGCGCGAGCGACTCCCAGTTCCCCAGCGCCCACGGGCCCTGCCACGCCTCCATGGCGTCGGCCCCGCCCGGCACCGGGTACTCCCAGTCGCAGCCGATGCAGCCGGGCTGCGTCTTGGGGTGGTTGACGGAGAAGAGGCCGCCGCGAGCGTGCACCTGCGCCACCAGCACGTCCAGATCGCCGGGGCGCTCGATGCGGAAGTCGACCCAGCCCGCCACGCCCCACACGTTGGCGTGACCGCGGTAGGTGGTCACCTCCTCGCCGGGGACGAGGAGCAGATCGGAGGCGCTGTTCAGCGGCAGCTCCGCGTGGTGGCTGACGGTGTTGTGGTCGGTCACGGCGAGGAAGTCGAGGCCACGCGCCCGCGCCTCGGCCGCCAGCTCAGCCACGGACGCGCGGGCGTCGCTGTGGAAGGTGTGGCTCTGCAGGTCGCCCCGGTACCAGCCGGCGCCGGCGCGCACCGCGCCCACCCGGCCGGTCGCGCCGGGCGCCCTCCGGCCGACCGCCGGCGCCGCGGCCGCGGCAGTGCCCGCCGCCGGCGCGTCACCGCGTCCCACGTCCACCTCCACCCGGTAGGCGCACCCTGCCGCGGCCACTCTCGCCAGCCCGAGCACCACCTGCCACCGCCCCGCCTGGAGCGGCCCGGCCATGTAGCCGGGCGTGGCATCGGCGGCGGCCACGTGCACCTCGCGCCTGGCGCTCCCGCTCCAGCCGCGGAACCCGGTGAGAGACGGGAAGGGGCCCGCCGTGGGGTCGAGGAGGCCCAGGTCGAGGATGCTGCCGTCTTCGAAACCGTAGCGCACGCTCACGCGCTCGGCACCGGCGGGCACGTCGAACGGCAGGTAGACGTACGGGCTGCGCCTACGCTGCCCGGGGGTCACGCGCCCCTCGAAACGGATCATGGGACCTGGATGCGCCGCCCGTCCGCGCCGAAGAGGTGGAGGTTCTTAGGGTCGAAGGCGAAGCGCGCGTCGCCCGTCACCTGCGGTGCCTCGTCGCCGAAGAGGCGCGCCGTGACGAGCCCCTCCCCCACCCTCAGCGTGACCAGCGATTCCGGGCCCAGCGGCTCGACGGCGTAGACGTGGCCCGGGACCGTCCACTCGTCACCCTCGCCGCCGAGCCGCAGGTGCTCCGGCCTGAGGCCGAGGGTGAGCTCGCTGCCCTCCGCCACGCCGCGGAGCCTGTCCGCGAAGCCCCGCGCGTCGACCCGGAGCGGGCCGGCGTGGAACGCGCCGCCCTCGAGCCGCACCGGCAGCAGGTTCATGGGCGGGCTGCCGAGGAAGTTGGCGACGAACGTGGTGGCGGGCCGGTGGTAGACCTCGAGCGGCGGGCCGATCTGCACGATCCTGCCCTTGTCCATCACGGCCACGCGGTCGGCCAGGGCCATGGCCTCCGCCTGGTCGTGGGTGACGTAGATGGAGGTGACCCCGAGCTCGCGCTGCAGGTGCTTGAGGAAGCTCCGCGCCTCGAGCCGCAGCTTGGCGTCCAGGTTCGATAGGGGCTCGTCGAACAGGTAGACCCGCGGCTTGTGCACCACGGCACGAGCCAGCGAGGTGCGTTGCTGCTGCCCGCCCGAGATCTGGCCGGGGCGCCGCGCCAGGAGCTGATCTATCTGGAGGCTGGCGGCCACCTCCGCGGCGCGCGCGGCCCGCTCCCGGGCCCCCACGCCGCGCACCTTGAGGGGGTAGGCGATGTTGGCCTCGATGGTCATGTGCGGGAAGAGCGCGTAGTCCTGGAACACCATGCCGATGTCGCGCTCCTTGGGCTTGGCGTCGGTGACGTCCTCGCCGCCTATCGAGATGCGGCCGCTGGTGGGCTGTTCCAGCCCGGCGATCATGCGCAAGGTGGTGGTCTTGCCGCAGCCGGACGGGCCGAGCAGGCAGACGAACTCGCCGTCGGCGAGCTCGAAGGAGACGTCGTCGACGGCCTTGACCGTCCCGAACTGCTTGGTGATCGACGCGAAGGTGACGTTAGCCAAGGTCAGCTGCCTCTCACGACTTGATCCCGCCGAAGAAGCGGAACCCGTACTTCCAGTTGACGAACAGGTAGAGCGCCAGCACCGGCAGGGTGTAGAGGAGGGCGTAGGCGGTGGTGAGGGTGATGATGGGCGTGCCCCCCTCCGTGTAGAAGGAGTAGATCGCCACGGCGGCGGGCATCTTGCTCGGGCTGCGCAGGAGGATGAACGGCACCAGGAAGCCGCCCCACACGTTCACGAACGTCCAGACGCCCACGACCATCATCCCGGGCCGCACGATGGGCAGGGCGATGTCGCGGAACATCCCCCACGGCGAGGCGCCCGCCACCAGCGCCGACTCCTCGTACGACCGCGGGATCGAGTCGACGAAGTCGCGCATGATGAAGATGGCCGCCGGCAGCAGGCCCCCCGTGAACACGAGGATGACGCCCACGTGGGTGTCGATCAGTCCCAACTGGAAGATGAGCAGGAAGAGCGGCACCATGGCCGCCGTGCCCGTGACGATGGAGGAGAACAGCACCAGGCCGTAGCTGAGCGCGTCGCGGCCGCGGATCGGGGCGCGGGAGAGCGCGTAGGCGGCGAGCGTGGCGAGGAGCGTGACGAGGACCATGGCCCCCACCGCCTGGATGACGCTGTTCTGGAACAGCGCCCTCACGGCGAAGCTGTTGGCGAACACCTTGCCGAAGTTGGAGAACGTGAACGGGTCGGGGAGCGCCACGGCCAGGTTGGCCTTGGCGCTGAACGGGGCGAACAGCAGCCAGAGGAGCGGCAGGGCGAAGAGCGCCGCGAACAGGGCCGCCAGCACGTAGAAACCCACGCGCGCCAGGACGTGTCGCACCAGCTTCACGCCCTCGCCCCCTGCCGCCTGAGGAGGCTGAGGTAGACGAGCGCGAAGGCCAGGTTGATGAGCATCATCACCATGCCGATGGCGCTGCCGGCGCCGAAGTCGAAGTACTTGAAGGCGACGCGGTAGGTGAGCACGCTGACGACCTCCGTCTTGAACGCGGGGCCACCGCCCGTGAGCAGGAACGGCGAGAAGGTGTTGAACGTCCACAGCGTGATGAGGATCAGGTCCGTGACGATGTGCGTGCGGATGAGCGGCAGGATGATGTCCTTGAGCCGCTGCCACGGCCCCGCCCCGGCCACGTCCGCCGTCTCGAGGTAGCTGGGCGGGATGGAGCCGAAGGCCGACGAGAAGAGCAGCATCGAGAAGGCGGCGCCGCGCCAGGCGTTGAACAGGATGATGGAGAGGAGCGGTAGCCCCAGCAGCCAGTCGACCCGCTCCACGCCCGCCAGCGCGAGCAGCCGGTTGAGGGTGCCGCCCTCGTAGTTGAGGAAGGCGTTCCAGGCGAAGGCCACCACGACGTCCGGGATGATCCAGGCGACGATGGCCAGGGTCTGGACGGACTCCTTGACCCAGCCCGTGCGCCGGTAGAAGAACCAGGCGAGCAAGAGCCCCAACACGGCCTGGCCGACGATGGCGGAGAAGAACACGAACTGCGCCGTGATGACGAGGGACGAGCCGAACTGGCCCGGGTTCATGAAGGTGGATAGATCGAAGAGCTTCAGATAGTTCTGGAGGCCCACGAACTGCGGGTGCGCGGCCGTCACGCCCGTGAGCGAGCGGTTCGTGAAGCTGACGGCGGCGATCCAGAAGAAGGGCATGAGTATGAACGCCGCGATGAACAGCGCAGCGGGCGCCAGGAACTGCAGCCCGGTGAGCAAGGGCAAGATGGTGCGTCGTTCTCGCAAGGGGTCTCTCCCTGTTGCGGTCTACGCGCCCGGTGCGGGCCTATCGGCGGCGGTCGGGGACACCTCCCGACCGCCGCCGAAGGGTGCACGAGAGGGCCGCTTACTTCAGGCGGTCGACCGTGTTCTCGGCACCGACGATGCCGGTGACGGCGGCCGCGTAGGCGTCCATGGCCTGCTGCGGCGACATGGCGCCCGACACGACGTTCTCGGTCATGAGCTGGATCTGCTCGGAGACCTTGGCGTAGTCGTCGTTGTTGGGGCGCGAGGTGGTGAGCGGCAGGAGCGCCTTGGCCGTCTCCGTAAGGAACGGGCTGTTGGGGACGGGCACGTCGTCGCGCGCGGCGATGCCGGGCTGGTAGGTCATGTAGGCGTCGCGCGCCTCCTTGCTGTTCATGAGCTCCATCAGCTCCCACGCCAGCGCGGGCTGCGCCGTGTTGGGGTTGAGGACCCAGCCGGTGCCGCCGGAGGCGCTCACGTAGTCCTGGCCGCGGATGCCGGCGCCGGGGTGCTCGGCGGGCATCTTCGCCCAACCCATGACCTCGTCGCGGTTCTCGACGGCGAACTCGGAGCCGGGCGCCGTGACGGAGCGGTAGAACCAGTCTCCCTCGACCAGCATGGCGGTCTTGCCGTCGCGGAAGTTGGCGAACGACTGGTCGCGGCCGTCGTTGACGAGCTGCACGCGCTGCGAGCCGAGCTTGTTGTCGACGTAGATCTCCTTGTAGAAGTTGAGCGTGTCGAGGATGCCCTGGCTACGGACTACCCACTTGCCGTCCATGAACGGCTCCTCCCCCGTGCCGAGGAGCAGCATGTAGTAGCCCTGGAGCGTGGTGGCCTCGCCCATGCTCGTGCCGGCGTTGATCTGTAGCGGCGCGGAGTCGGGGAAGGCGCGCAGCACGATGCGGGCGGTGTCGGCCAGGTCCTGCCAGTTGATCGGCTGCCACGAATCGGCGTTGGGCACGCCGGCGCGACCGAGGATGTCCTTGCGGTAGAAGATCATCCGAACGTCGGTGCCGTTGGCGATGCCGTAGATCTTGCCCTGGTACGACATGATGCTCTGGATGCCGGCGGAGATGTGCGACCAGCCCTCCCACTCGGTCACCGCGGAGCCGGCCACGTCCACGAGCGGCTTCAGGAGGTTGCCGCTGGCGAACTCGGGGATCCAGAAGCCGTCGAAGCCCATGACGTCGAAGCCCTTGCCGACCGACAGGTCGAGGGCGTACTGCTGCTTGAGGGCCTCGTCGCTGCCGCCGAACTCGTTGAGGGTCACGGTGACGCCCGGGTGGGCGGCCTCGAACGTGGGGATCACGAACTCCTTGATCCACTTGACCTGGTTGGAGCTGACGCCGCCATCGACGCAGCGGCAGACCAGGCTGATCGATTGAGAGAACGCGGGCGTGGCGAGGACGCCCAGGGCGAGCACTGCCAGTAGCGGTGTGATGCGTTT
>JACFNR010000049.1 GCA_019454765.1 Trueperaceae bacterium
ACGAGGCGCCCTACGAGGAGCCTCAGCAGGCGCCTTACGCTGCTTACGACGACCGGGACGACGAGCCGGCCGACGACCCACGCTCCACCGCCTCAGGGGAGCGCTCAGGTCGTTGGCCGGCCGCGCTGGGGTGGGAGGACGAGCCCGGCGTGGGCGTCTGGCAAGCGCCGCTCCGCGACGACGACGATGAGTCGGCGGACCGTGCGAGGATCGACCGCGCCGACCCCGACCCGCACGGCGCCGACCTGCCGGAGGGGGACCGGTCCGGGATGGGCCTGGAGTCCTACTCCCACGGCACTGTCGACGACGCCGGCGACCTCGGCTCCGGCCCCCGGAGCTGGGGCGAACGGTACGGCGCCGGCGCCGAGGCCGAGGAGGAGGCCGACCGGCTCGGTCCGCGCGTGCCGGAGGGCGGCGTCTCGCCGTTCTCGACCTCGACCCGCTGGGTGCCGTCACCGCACGACGAGTACGGCTTCGACCCCGGCGAGGTCCCCCTCGTTCCCGGCGACGGCCAGGCAACCGCCTCCTGGGAGGAGGAGCGGGGCTGGAGCGCGGGGCGCGGCGCGCCCAAGGTGCATCGCGACGTCGACTTCGCCCACCTCGGCGCCGTGCCGCCGCGCGAGGGCCCCCGCCTGCGCGTCTTCCTGATGTGGGGCCTTGTCGTCTCCATCGCCGTCTTCCTGCTGTTGCAGTTCGTCATGGCCGACAGGGCGCGTAGCGGCGCCGGCGTGACGGCCTTCGCCACCGGCATGGCGGCCTTCAGGAAGGGCGACTTCGTCACGGCACTTAGGGCGTGGGAGCCCGAGGCGGAGGACGGCAACCCCGACGCCCAGTACTACCTCGGCTACATGGCGCAGAACGGCCTGGGCCAACCGTGGAGCAACGCCAGAGCGGCCGGCTACTACCGGCGGGCCGCCGAGGCCGGGCTCGTCGACGCGCAACTCGCGCTTGGCGACCTCTACCTGAGGGGGATGGGCGTGGAGCTCGACGACGCGAAGGGGGCCGCCCTCTACGCTCGCGCGGCCGCCACCGGCGACCCCAAGGGGAGGTTCGAGTACGGCAAGCTACTCCTGCACGGCAAGGGCGTGGCGCGAGACCCGGCGGCGGCGCTGGCCGAGTTCGAGGCGGCAGCGGCCGGGGGGCTCGCCGCCGCCGCCGACTACGTCGCGTTCGCGCGCGAGGCGGTGGGGGTCGCGGAGACCGCCCCGCCCCCCGAACCGTAAGGGAAGCGTTCACCCGGCCTCAAGGAGTCGTCATCAATGGCTGTTATCTTTAGGCCGATGAGAAGCCGTGCAGCCAAGCTCACCGCGTACAAGCGCCTCTCCGCCCTCGCCGCGGCGGTGCTGGCGACCGCCACCCTCGGCCTCGCGGCCGCGCAGGCTCCCAACCCGATAACGTTCCGGAGCGAGATCTACGTCGTCAGCCAGGTCACGCTCGCGGACGGCGGCAAGGAGGAGCGCTTCACCCCGGCCACGCAGGCCATCCCGGGCCAGGTCGTGGAGTACCGCATCTTCGCGACGAACTCCGGCGAGACGACGCTCCCGGCCGGCGTCGTGCAGATCTACGGGCCCGTGCAAGACGGCATGGAGTACGTCGCCAACTCGGCGACCCCCTCCTCGGACAAGCTGCTGACCGAGTTCTCCGTCGACGGCGTCAACTTCTCCGAAGCACCCGTGCTGGTCGGCACCGAGACGGCGCGGCGGGTGGCCGAGCCGGGGGAGTACACCATGATCCGCTGGACGCTGTTGATCCCGCTCGAGCCCGGCCAGGAGGAGCCGTTCTACTACCGCGTCGTCCTGAAGTGAGCGCCGCTCACGCCTCCGTCGCGCGCTCCTGGTACTGCAGCTCGTACAGCTTGCGGTAGTAGCCGTCGAGCTTGAGGAGCTCGAAGTGGTTGCCCTCCTCGATGAGGCGGCCCTTGCGCATGACCATGATGCGGTCCACGTCCTGGATCGTCGATAGCCGGTGCGCGATGATGATGCTCGTGCGCCCCTGCATCAGCTTCTTGAGGGCGTCCTGGATGAGCTCCTCGGTCTCCGTGTCGACGTTGGCGGTCGCCTCGTCCAGGACGAGGAGGATGTCCGGGTTCTGCACCAGCGCGCGGGCGAAGGCGATCAGCTGCTTCTGGCCGGTCGAGAAGCCGGCGCCGCGCTCGAGGACCGGGGTGTCGTAGCCGTCGGGGAGCTTGGAGATGAAGCCGTGGGCGTTCACGAAACGCGCCGCCTCCTCGACCTGCGCCTGCGGAACGGAGTCGTCCCCCAGCGTGATGTTGCTCCGCACGGTGCCGGAGAACAGGAACGGGTCCTGCAGCACGATGCCCACATGCCGTCTCAGCTGGACCTGGTCGTAGTCGCGCACGTCGCGACCGTCGATCTTCACGCGCCCGCGTTGCACGTCGTAGAAGCGGCTGACGAGGCTGATGATCGTCGTCTTGCCGGCGCCCGTGTGCCCTACGAACGCCACCGACTCGCCCGGCGCGATCGTGAAGTCGACGCCGCGCAGCACCCACTCCTCGCCGTCGTAGGCGAACCACACGTCCTCGAACTCGACCTCGCCCCTGAACGGCTGGTCGAACGCGAGCGCGTCGGGCCTGTCGCTCACCGCCTCGGGTGTGTCGAGGAGCCCGAAGATGCGTTCGCTCGACGCCATGGCGGCCTGGATGATGTTGAACTTGTCCGACAGGTCCTGTAGCGGCCGGAAGAACATGCCCGAGTACTGGATGTAGGCCACGAGAGTGCCGATGGTGACGAAACCCACGATGCCGGGGACGAGCTGCGTGCCGGCGTAGAAGAGGATGAGGGCCGTCGAGATGGAGCTCATTATCCCGACCGTCGGGAAGAACAGGCTGAACCAACGCACCTGCTCGTTGTTGGCGTCGAGTAGCTCCAGGTTGAGCTCGTCGAAGCGGCGGGCGTTGCGCGCCTCGCGGTTGAAGAGCTGCACCGTCTTCATGCCGCTCAGGTTCTCGGCCAGGAAGGCGTTCGAGCGCGACGTCCGCAACCGGACGGCGCGGTACGCCACGCGGATGCGGCGCCTCAGCAGGTTCAGCGCCAGGAACAGGGGCGGCATGACCACCAGGGTGATGAGGGCCATGCGCCAGTTGATGGTGAACATGTAGATGAGGAGGCCGCCCATCAGCCCCACGTCGGCGATGAGGCCGACCACGCCGTCGGTCATCATCTGCTGGATGGCGTCCACGTCGCTCGTGATGCGGGTGATGAGGCGACCCACGGGGGTGCGGTCGAAGAAGCCCATGTGCAGGCGCTGGATCTTGCCGAAGATCTCGCGGCGCACGTCGTAGATGATGCGCTGCCCCAGCCACGAGATCAGGTAGGTGTAGCCGTAGCGGATCGCGAAGCTGGCCAGGCGCAGGCCAAGGTAGAGGACCACGACCATGAGGAGGCCGCGCAGCCGCTCGTCGACGGTGAACCCGGCGAACGGCTCGGCCTTGGCGATGATGTAGTCGTCGAGGGCGCGCGCGAGCAGGGTGGGGAAGACGGGGGTGAGGGCGCTGTTGAGCAGGAGCAGGGAGACGCCCAACACCAGCTGCAAGCGGTACGGCTTCAGGTACCTGAGGAGCCGCAACATGATGCCCTGGTCGTAGGCCTTCTCGAACGCCTCGCCGTCCTCGTCGCGCACGCTCTCGGCGCGCATGGCCCGGCGCCGCTCCTTGCTGCGGGTGCGGTAGGCGGCCTTGGCGTCCTCGACCGAGTAACCCGGCAGGTCGGTGTCGAGCAGGTCCGGCGGGCGCCGGCGGCCGGCGGCGATCACGCCGCCTCCAGGTCGGCTTCCAGCTTCTGGCGCCGGTCCATGTCGGCGTACCAGCCCTCGAGGGCGAGGAGCTCATCGTGCGTCCCCTGCTCCACCACCCGCCCGTCGGCAAGCACCAGCACCCGGTGCGTGTTCTGGAAGGCGCTGATCCGGTGCGCGACGATGACCGTCGTGCGGCCCCTTTGCGCCTCGGCCAGCCCCTCCAGGATGCGCGCCTCCGTCTGGGTGTCGACCGCCGAGAGGGCGTCGTCGAACATGAGGATCGACGGGTCGCGCACCAGGGCGCGCGCGATGGCCGTGCGTTGGCGCTGGCCACCGGAGAGGGTCACGCCGCGCTCGCCCAGGCGCGTGTCGAAGCCGAGGGGGAGGTCCTCGATGTCGCCCGTGAGCTGAGCCAGGTCCGCGGCGGCGAGCACACGCGGCGCCAGCTCCTCGGTGGGGGCCTCCGGCAGGCCGTAGGCGATGTTGTCGGCGATCGTGTCGGAGAAGAGGAACGGCTCCTGCGGCACGAGCCCGATGTAGCGCCTCAACACCTCTACGGGGAAGCAGCGGTGGTCGACGCCGTCGATCAGGATCCGGCCCTCGTCGGGGTCGATGACGCGCGCGATCAGGTTGACGATGAGCGTCTTGCCCGCGCCGGTTCGCCCGGTGATGCCCACCGACTCGCCGGCCTCGACCACGAAGCTGACCCGGTCGAGGGCCTTCACGCCGTCGAAGATCACGGAGACGCCGTCGAACTCGATGCGGCCCCGGATCTCCCGCAGGGAGTAGTCGGTCTGCTCGCCATCGCCCACGGCCGGCGCGGCCGTGAGGATCTCCTTGAGGCGACCCCACGACGTCGAGCCGCGCTGCAGGAGGCTGCCGATCCAGCCGAGGGCGATCATGGGCCACTGGATGCCCTCGTAGAGGAAGACGAAGCTGGAGAACTCGCCCACGGTCAGGTCGCCGCCGATGCCCAGGACGAGGCGGCCGCCCACGAGCAGGAGGAGCGCCATGGTCAGGCCGAAGAGGAACTCCATCATGGGGTTGAGGGGGCCGTCGACGCGCGTGAGGGCGAGGTTGCGCTTCACGAACTCGTCGTTGAGGCGTCCGAAGGTGCTCACCTCGCGCTCCTCGATGCCGAAGCCCTTCACGACGCGGATGCCGGAGAAGTTCTCCTGCGCCATGGAGGAGACGTCGGAGAACTGCTCCTGCACGTACTTGTAACGGCGGTGCACCACGCGCAGCAGCAGGTAGAAGAGGAGCGAGATGAGGGGCGCCGTGGCGAGGGTGATGAGCGACAGTTGCGGGCTCAGCGCGAACATGCGGTAGAAGGTGAAGCCGAAGAGGAGCAGCGTGTTGAGGCCCTGGAAGACGGCCACGCCGGCCAGCATGCGCACCGCGCCGAGGTCCGCGGTGAGGCGGGCCATGAGGTCGCCCACGCGCGTGCGGTCGAAGTAGCCGCCATCGAGGCGCGTGAAGTGCTTGAAGATGTCGTGCCTGATGTCGAACTGCACTTCCCAGCTGGCGTAGAGGAAGAGGCGCCGCACGAGCACCATGGCCACGGCCGCCACGGCCATCACCCCCACGATGGCCGCAACGTACAGCCACAGCCGGCCCATGGTCATCGTCTGGTTGCGGAACTCGTCGATGGCTCGTCCGGGGATGATGGGGGCGAGCGTCGCGAAGAACCCGTTCACCACGATGAGGACTAGCCCGGCAACGAGCTTCCAGCGGTGTGGACGCAGGTAGGGCGCGAGGTCACGGACGGTCTGCAGCACTGGGCTCCTCGGTTCGGCGGCGGCGGCGCGGCGCCGGACCGGGCTTCATAGGCGACCGCCGAAATTGCCAGCGGCGACTATACCGCGAGGCAGAACCGTCATGGTACCAAGAGCGCCTCGCCGTAGGGAACCCCTCCGATGAGCAACTCGAAGCTGATAGGTCCCGCCGTCACCGTCGTGAACGTGCCGCGCAGGACCTCGCCGCCCCGCACCGTCACGCGCCCGACGAACTCCCGGTTGCCGCTCAGGTCGGAGGCCCATACCTCCCCCTCCTGGGTGCGGATGCCGGGCTGGATGGTCCAAGCGTAGGGGACCTGACGCAGGGTGGGTCGGCGCACGACCGCCCGCACGCCGGCCGTGCTCAGCGGCACGGGGTGCGCGTTCACGCTCAGCACGAGGGTGGCCCCGTTGGCGGCGGCGCCACCGCCCGGAGCGGGCTCTTGCGCCACCACTCCCACCGGCAGGCCGGGGTTGCTCAAGGTCACCACCTGAACGTCCCACCCGGCCGCCACCTCCTTGGCGCGCGCCAGCGGCATCCCCACCAGGTCCGGCGCTCCCACGGCCGGGTCCGGCGCGGCGGCTTGGCCGGCGGCGACCACCAGCCGCAACACGGCCTCGTCGCGGGGGACCTGCACGAACGGCGCGAGCGACTGCTCGACCACCGTGCCGCGCGCGCGCCCCGAGCTCACGACCTCGTCGACGAACACGCGCTCGGGAGGGATCCCCGCCACCTGCGCCACGGCCATGGCAGCGTCGACGGTCGACCCGACGAGGTCGGGGACGAACGTGAGGACCGGTTGCGGGCCCATGCTCACGAGCACCGTCACGGCGTCGCCCGCACCGATCCGGCTGCCGGGATCCACGTCCTGCCCGATGACGGTGCCGGCCGGGCTGGGTGCGTGGACGCGAGCCACCTCACCCAGGCGCAGGCCGGCCCGCTCGAGCGCCTGCTCCACCTCGCTCGGGTACGCCATGCCGAGCAGCGACGGCACCTCCAGCCCCCCGAGTCCCCCCGTCGGCAGGGCGTACCGCAGCAACACGCTGCGCCCGGGCCGCAGGTTGGTGCCGGCGACCGGCTCCACTGCCAGCACGGTGCCGGCGGGCTCGTCCGACACGATGGGGTCGCCGCTCACGCCGAGACCGAGCTGCCTCAGCGTCAGCGCGGCCGCCTGCGCGTCCCGCCCCACGACCTCGGGCACCGTCACGACCGCGTCGACGCGGCTGGACCAGAACTTGGCCGCCGCGATCACCAGGGCGCCGCCGGCCAGGACGAGCGCCAGCGTCCACGAGAGCGCCCTGGGCGACAAGCTGCCGACCCAGCGCGCGCCGCGCTCGAGCGGGGGCTCCGGGGGTCGCAGCGGTCGTTCCGGCGTGGCGGCCCCGGTCGTGGGCGCCGTGGCTGGCCGGGGCGACGCGGCCGCGCCGAAGGTCAGCCCGTAGAGCGCCACGCGCGGTGGGCGGGTCGGCAGGCGCCTGAGGTCGGCGGCGTCCAGCGAGTACCCCAGCGCCGCCAGCTCCTCGGCGAGGCCGCTCGGCAGGCCCGGCGCCTGCGCGCCCGCGAGGGAGCCGCCCCCCGCCGCGGCGGGTGAGGCCTGCGGCGGCGGCACCTCCCACGCCACGTAATGGGCGCCGGGTCGGGCTATCACGTCGTGAACCGCCGCCACCCCCGCCCGCTTCAGGCGCCTCAGGAGCCGGCGGTAGGCCTCGAAGTCGCCCTCCTGATCGGGGGCGACCTCGAACCACTCGATGCGGAGGGGCGCCCCGTCCGGGGCGGTGGCCTGGAACAGGGTCACGCCCCCCTCGAGGGCGTGTTGCCCGATGACCTCGTACCTACCGTCGAGCAACGACATCTGGGTTCAGGGCGCCGGGCCGCCGGGCGACTGCGCGCGGCCGGGCGGGTCGCGCCTCAGTCGCCCGACTCGCTCGCTGGGCGCGGCTCGGGGCGCGGTTCGATGGGCGGCCGCCCGCTACTCTCGGCCGTCTTGCGGCGGCGCTCCTCCTCGGCGGCGCGCCGCTCACGGTCGTCCGCCGCCTGGGCGCGACGCTCGTTCTCCGCGGCCGTCTCGACGATCCAGTCGGCGATCTCCTCGGCCGACTTACCCTCCTGCGCCAGCGCGTGCGCGCGGTGGATGAGCTTGCCGTCGAGCGTCTCGCGCTTGAGCAGCGCAGTGGCGACGGCCTCCACGGTATCCCAGTTGCTCTCTATCAGCGCTTCGCAGTCGCGGTAGGCCGCCTCGAGGATCCCCGAGACCTCCTCCTCGACCTGGCGCGCAGTCTCCTCGGAGAAGTCCTTGCGGCGCGAGATCTCGCCCCCCAGGAAGATGGGTCCCTGATCTGAGCCCCACGCCAGGAACTCTTGCGAGCCCATGCCGAGGTCCAAGACCATCTGCTTGGCCATGTCGGTGGCCTGCTTGAGGTCGTTGCTCGCGCCCGACGAGATGGTGCCGGTGATGCGCTTCTCAGCCTGGCGGCCGGCGAACGCCACCACCAGCTGCGCCTTGAACCGCTGCACGTTGTAGAACATCTCTTCCTTGCTCAGGGGCGCCATGAAGCCGCCGGCGCCGCCGCGCGGCATGATGGTCACCTTGCGGATGTCGCCCAGCTCGGGTTGCGCCGCGTACGCCACGGCGTGCCCCGCCTCGTGGAAGGCGAGGATGCGGCGCTCCTCCTCCGAGGGCACGAGACTGCCGCGCCTCAGGCCGAGGGTGATGCGGTCGAGCGCCTCGTTGAAGTCGACCCAGGTGATGACCTGCTTGTCGTTGCGCGCCGCGATGAGCGCCGCCTCGTTGGTGAGGTTCTCGAGGTCGGCGCCGGAGAACGCTGGGGTGGCCTCCGCCAGTCGCCGCAGGCTCACGTCGTCGGTGACGGGCTTGTTGCGGACGTGCACCTTGAGGATCTCCTCGCGCTCCGTCATGGTGGGCAGGCCGATGGTTACCTGCCTGTCGAAGCGGCCGGGTCGCAGGAGGGCGGGGTCGAGGATGTCGGGGCGGTTGGTGGCCGCGATGATGATGACCGACGTGTCCTTCTCGAAACCGTCCATCTCGCTCAAGATCTGGTTCAGGGTCTGCTCGCGCTCGTCGTGACCGCCGCCGATGCCGGCGCCGCGGCGCCGGCCGATGGAGTCGAGCTCGTCGATGAAGATGATGGAGGGCGCCGACTTGCGGGCCTCCTCGAACAGGCTCCGCACGCGGCTGGCGCCCACGCCAACGAACATCTCCATGAACTCCGAGGCCGACACCGTGAGGAACGGCACGCCGGCCTCGCCCGCCACGGCGCGCGCCAGCAGCGTCTTGCCCGTGCCGGGAGGGCCGACCAGCAGCACGCCCTTGGGGATCTCGGCGCCGATGCGCAGGTACTTCTGAGGCGTCTTGAGGAAGTCGACGACCTCGACGAGCTCCTGCTTGGCCTCCTTGTGACCGGCGACGTCGTTGAAGGTGGTGTTCACCTTGTTCTCGCGCCCGAACGTCTTGGCGCGCGATTGCCCGAACTGCATCACCTGGTTCGGCCCGCCCTGGGCGCGCATGAAGATGAACCAGAAGAAGCCGAGGAGCAGGACGATGGGCAGTATCGAGCCCAGCAGGATGCCGAGCCACTGCGGTGGGTTGCGGATGGTGACGCTGGAGACGTCCTTACGCAGCTCGGAGAGGAGCGTGTCGGTGAGGATGGTGGTGGTGCGGAACGAACGGATCGTCTGCGGTTCGCCGTTGACCACGACCTGCGACTCGCTGGTGAGCTCGCCGTTGATGACCCCGCTATTGCGATCGATGACGACGGACGCCACCTTGCCCTGTTCGACCAACCCCGTGAAGGTGGAGAAGTTGATCTCGCGGCTGCTCGAACCGGAGTTGAACTGGTTGAACACGAAGATGCCCAGTATGAGCAGCATCACGAACAGCCAGGGGTTGAACGATCGTTTCAAGAACGCCTCCAGGGTCTGGGTTCCAGGCCGGCCGAGGGTGGCGGGGCTTCGGACTAAGGCCACGAGGTACCGTGGTCCAGTAGGCAAAGCGTAGCACCGGACGATGAGCCAACACTGTACCGTGGCGTCGTTCGCCCTTGGCGCAACGTTAACCGTGCGGACGGCGCCGGCGCGGGCCACCCCGCCGCGGGCCCGGCTCAGCCGAACTTGAACCCCTTGGGCACGGTCACGATGCCGCTCTCCGTCACCACCAGGCCGCGCGCCCGGTCCTGGTCGAGGTCGACCCCGAGCGTCTCGCCTTCCGGGACGGTCACGTTCTTGTCGACGATGGCGTTGCGGATGGTGGCGCGGCGGCCGATGACCACGTTGTCGAGCAGCACGGAGTTCTCCACGGTGGCGTACGAGTTGACGCGCACCCGGCGCGAGGCGATCGTGCGCCTCAACGTGGCGCCGGAGATGATCACCCCGCCGGCCAGCAGCGAGTTGAACGCCTGACCGCGCCGCCCCTCCTCCTCGTGCACGAACTTGGCCGGCGCCGAGAACTCGGCCGACGTGCGCAGGGGCCACTCCTCGTTGTACAGGTCGAACTCGGGCTTCACCGCCACCAGGTCCATGTTCGCGGCCCAGTAGCTGTCGAGCGTGCCAACGTCGCGCCAGTAGGTGTTCGGCCCGACCTGGCCCCTGATCGGGTTGCGCGCGAAGTCGTACGCGAAGAGCCGCTTGCCGTCCCCGAGCGCGCGCGGCAGCACGTCCTTCCCGAAGTCGTGGTCCGAGTCGGGCCGGTTGGCGTCGTCCTTGAGCATCTGCATCAGGACGTCGACCGTGAAGACGTAGTTGCCCATGCTGGCGAGGCAGTGACTCGGCCGGCCCGGCATGGGTTCGGGGTTCTCGGGCTTCTCGTTGAACTCCGTGATGCGCCAGTCGGCGTCCACCTGCAGGACCCCGAAGCGCCGCCCCTCCTCGACGGGCGTGGGGTAGGCGGAGATCGTGACGTCGGCCCCGTGCTGGAGGTGGTACTCCACCATGTGGCTGATGTCCATCTTGTAGATGTGGTCGCCCGAGAAGATGGCCACCAGGTCGGCGCGGTTGTTGTCGATCAGGTGCAGGTTCTGGTAGATGGCGTCGGCCGTCCCGCGGTACCACTCGGCCCCCAGCTCCTCGAACAGGTACATCTGCGCCGGGGCGAGCGTGATGAAGTGGTCGTCGAGGAAGGTGCCGAAGCGCCAGTGGCGCTGGATGTGCTCGGTCAGGCTCTGCGCCTTGAACTGAGTGAGTACGTAGATGCCGTAGACGCCCGAGTTGATCATGTTGTTCAGGGCGAAGTCGATGATGCGGTACTTGGCGCCGAAGGGCACGGCCGGCTTGGTGCGGCGCCACGTTAAGGGGTGGAGGCGGGAGCCCTTGCCGCCCGCGAGAACCATCCCGATGACCTTGACCTTGCGACTGAGCATCGGCCCTCCAGACGCGTGCCCCGGCGGGTGAGCGCGTGGCTGCCATGCAGCAGGGCACGCGGCCCTTGTCGGCGTTGCTGCATGATAGCCCGCCTCCGGCGCGGTAGCGTGGCTCCCATGCCAGCTGCCCCTCCCACGCTGTTCGACGCCCCCGTGGCGGAGCTCCCCCTGCCCGAGGGCGAGCGGGCGTTCCGGCGCCGGCAGGTCGGCGCCTGGGTGTACGGCCGCGGCGTGACGGATCCCTCGGCCATGACCGACCTCCCGCAGGGCGTCCGCGATTGGCTCCAGGCCAACGTCGCGCCGAGCCCGTTCGTGGCTTTCCGGCGCTTCCCGTCGGACGACGGGTCGGTGCGCTACCTCTTCACCCTCAGGGACGGCAAGCAGACGGAGGCCGTCTACATGCCGTACGCGGGGCGGCGCACGGTGTGCGTCAGCTCCATGGTCGGCTGCCCTGCCGGCTGCGCCTTCTGCGCCACCGGCGCCATGGGGTTCGGGCGCAACCTCACGCGGGGCGAGATCGTGGCGCAGCTCGTCGAGGTGGCGCGTCACGAGGGCGTGGCGCCCACCACCATCCGCAACGTCGTCCTGATGGGCATGGGCGAGGCGCTGCTCAACTACGACAACGCCATCGGGGCCATCCGCACGTACCTCGACCCCCTCGGGCTCGACATGTCCCCGCGCCGCATCACCCTGTCCACCGTCGGACTCCCCAGCCGCATCCGCAAGCTGGCGGGCGAGGGGTTGCCCCTCGTGCTGGCCGTGAGCCTGCACGCGCCCGACCAGGAGACCAGGCAACGCATCATCCCCACGGCGCTCGCTCACGGCGTGCCGGACATCATGGCCGCGCTGCGCGACTGGCAGGACGCCACCTCGCGCCGGGTGACCATCGAGTACACGATGCTCGAGGGCGTCAACGACCACGACTGGCAGGCCGACATGCTCGCCGAGCTCCTCCGGGGCCTGACGAGCCACGTCAATCTCATCCCGTTCAACCCGTGGACGGGCTCCGGTTTCGTCGGCACGCCCAGGGAGAAGCTCACGCGCTTCCAGGCCCGGCTCGCCGCCAGGGGCGTCAGCGTCTCGGTGCGCTTCAGCCGCGGCCGCGACGCCGGCGCCGCCTGCGGGCAGCTCGCCCTGCAGGGCGCGGACGCTGCCTCGGTGGCCGACTCGGGCGTCGTCACGCCTCCCGCCTGACCCTGGCGCCGGCGAGGCGGGTCGCGCCGCGGACCCGGGCGCCGGGCGCGGCAGGCGGCCGGCGGTTAACCCCGTCTCCGAGGGAAGAAGCGGCGCCGGCGCGAGGCCAGATGGGTGGATGATTTCACAAGATGCGCCGTGGAGGGCGGTATAGACTTGACGGCGACTCTCGCTAGGTGCGGGGTGCCGCCGGGCGGGTCAACCGCCGGGAACTCCCGCCCGGGAGACGGTCGACCCCGGCAGGGCCGCACGAAGCGAGCTGACCGAGCGATCTGGAGGCAGGCATGAACAGTGGAACCCGCAGGTGGAGCGGCCGAGCGGCACTCGTCGCGTTAGCCGCACTGCTCCTGCTCACACCAGCGTGGGGACAGTCTGTCGCCCAACTGCGCGCCGAGGTGACCTCGAACCCCGGCAGCGTCGTCGCCTGGGTCGCGCTCGGCAACGCTTACTACTCCCAGGGCGAGTTCGAGCTCGCCAAGGAGAGCTACCTCGAGGCCATCGCCCTCGACTACTCCTCCGGTGACGCGCACTACGGCCTCGGCCTCGCCGAGTTCTCGCGCGGCGACTTCCAGGCCGCGCTGTTCGAGTTCACCGAGGTCACGCGCCTGTTCCCCGAACGGTTCGACGGCCAGTTCAACCGGGGCGTCACCCTGGCGCGCCTGCGGCGCCCCGCCGACGCCGCCGCGGCGTTCGCGGAGGCCATCGCGCAGGCGGCGCCGGAGGCGAGCCCGGCCGACCGCGTGCAGGCCCAGCTCGGCCTGGCAGCCCAGCTCGAGCTCTCCGAGGATTGGGACGGCGCGGCCAAGGCGTACGCCGCCGCGCTCGAGCTCGAACCCGCCAACTCCGACTACGTCCTGAGGCGCGGCCAGGCCCTGCTGCGCGCCGGCAAGGGGCTCGAGGCGCTGCCCGAGCTCACCGCGCTGGAGGCGAGCAGCGGCGACTACCGCGTCAGCGCGCTCATCTCCGACATCTACGTGAGCCAGGGCCAGATCGATTACGGCATCTGGTCGCTCGAGCGCGCGCTGCAGAAGGCCGAGAAGGCCGCCGACGCGGCCGCCCAGGCCAGCACGCTCGTCAAGCTCGGCACGTTGCAGGCCGGCCTTGGCCGCGATTCGCAGGCGCGCGACTCGTTCGAACGCGCCGCCCTGGTCGACCCGGCCTCGTGGGAGGCGCAGTACAACCTTGGCGTGGCCTACCTGGAGGGGGGCCAGACCCGCGAGGCGCTCGGTGCCCTGCAGACGGCGCAGCGCCTCGACCCGGAGCGCGCCGAGGTCTACCTCGCCCTCGCGACCGCCAACGACCAGCTCGCCAACGCCGTGCAGGCGCTGGCGAACGCCCGCGAGGCCATCGCGCGCCTGACCGACCCCGCCCTCGTCACCGAGGCTCGCTTTATCGCCGGGCGCGCCCTCTACCGCCAGGGCGACTTCGTGGGGGCGGCCGCCGACCTTCAGGCGGTGCTGGCCGAGCGACCGAACGACGCTCAGGTCCAACTGTGGGTCGGGCTCGCCGCGTACCAGCAGAGCGACTACCAGGCCGCCGTGCGGAGCTTCGAGCGCGCCGTTCAGCTCAACCCCGGTAGCGTCGAGGCGCGCGTCAACCTCGGCGCCGCCTACCTCGCCGCGCACCGCTACGAGGACGCCGAGAACGTCTACCAGCTCCTGGTCGGGCAGAACCCCGCCGACGCGGAGAGCCACTACAACCTCGGCTGGTCGCTCTACTCGCAGGACCGCCGCGGCGGCGCGCGCGACGCCTGGGTGACCTCGTGCCAGCAGGGTTACCAGCCGGCCTGCAGCGCGATCAGCAGCTACCTCTGATGGGGCCGCGGGGCGGCCGGTATGCGGCCCGTGGCGCGAGGGTAGGATGAACCCATGGACTGGCTAAGGCGCAATTGGCCCGACCTCCTCATCGGCGTGGCCCTCGTGGCCGTGATCGCCGGCATCATCGCCACCCTCATCTCCGGAGGGTCGTTCTTCCCGGTCGGGAAGAACGCGCGCGTCGGGACCGACGCGGGTGGCGCAGGCCAGACCAGCACGACGCAGAGTTCCACGCTGTCGCCCACGCCGCCCGCCCCCGACGGGGCGCCCACGTCGGCTGCGGTGCCGGCTGGCGGCGCGGTGCCGGGTGGCGCCGCCACGACGGCTCAGAGCGGCCCCGCGGCGGCGGCAGACCCCGCTGATGTGGGGGCCGTCACCCCCGGCGCAACGCCGTCGACCGGGGCGCAGGGCGACTCGCCCATCTCGGTGCTGCCGCCCAGCGGCGCGCCCGCACCGGCGGCCGGCGGCACGAGCGGCCCTGCCGCGACCGGCGCGGCCCCCGGCGGCACCGCCGCGCCCGTCGCCACGACCCCGGCTCCCGCCACCCAGGCAACGCCCGCCGCGAGCGCGGCCGCGGCGTCCACCCCGGCGTCCACCCCGGCGTCCACCCCGGCGTCCACCCCGGTCGCCGCTCCCGGCAACAGCGCCGCCACCGCCGGGGTGACCGAGAGCTCCTACCGGGTGTCGGTGGGGGCCTTCGGCAACGCCGAGAACGCGCAGCGCCTGGCGGCCACCTTCCAGGCCGCCGGTTACCCCGTGCTTCTCGGGTCCCAGGGCAACCTGACCATCGTGCTGATCGGCCCCTATCAGACGGAGGAGCAGGCCCGCAGCGTTGCCGCCGCCGTCGCCAGGGGCGGGTTCGACGTCCCCGACCCGACGGTCTACCGCTACGACGCGGATGGGAGCGGGGCGGGCGCGGCCGCTCCTGCGGCGACCGCCGCGTCTACGCCTGCCGCGTCTGCGCCTGCCGCACCTACGGCCGCTGCGGCGACCGCCGCCCCGGCGACCGCCGCCCCGGCGACCGCCGCTGCGGCGACCGGCGCCGCGGCGGGCCGCTACCTGCAGGTCGGCGCGTACGGTAGCCGCGAGAGCGCGCTGCCGCAGATCGGGCAACTGGAGAAGCTCGGCTTCACCGTGTCCGAACGCACGGAGGGGAACCTGCTCAAGCTCCTCGTCGGCCCGTTCGAGGGGTCGGCGCTCAGCGACGCGCAGGCGCGGTTGACGGCCGCCGGCATCGAGAGCTTCGTGCGCTGATGCACAAAGACCTGCCGTCCGTGACGGTGAGTCGGCTCGTGGGTTACCTCAGGGCCCTCGCGGACATGGAGGCGGAAGGCGTCGTCTACGCCACATCGGAGCGCCTGGGCGGCGCCGCGCAGGTGTCGGCCCATCAGGTCCGCAAGGACCTGCTCCTCGCCAAGGTCACCTCCGGCACGCGCGGGCGGGGCTACACGGTCGCCATCTTGCGGCGCGAGCTGAGCGCCACGCTCGGCCTGACGCGCTCGTGGCGCGTGGCCATCGTCGGCATGGGAAGGCTCGGCCAGGCGTTGGCCGATTACCCGCACTTCAGCGGCTTCAACTTCGAACTCGTCTGCGGTTTCGACCGCGACCCCGGCAAGGTGGGGCGCCCCATCGGTGAGTTGCCCGTGTACGGCATGGAGGAGCTCGCTCGGCGCACGGCGGAGCTCGCCCTCGACATCGCCTTCCTCACGGTCCCGGTCCCGAGCGCCCAGGCCGCCACCGACCTCATCGTGGCGGCCGGCGTGCGCGGCATCCTCAACTTCGCGCCCACGGTCATCAGCGTCCCCGAGCGCGTGAGGGTGGAGGCCGTCGACTTCCTCGCCGGGCTCAAGCGCCTGGCCTTCTACCTGCAGCCGCACGAGGAGCTGGCGCCGGTCGGCTAGTGCGTGGCCGCACAAGCGGCCGCTTATACTTGAGCGGTGTTCGAACTCGTCGCAGCCGAACTCAACCTGTTCGAGGAGCGTCTCGCCGCTGAGCTGCGGTCGTCCGTCGCGTTCATCGAGGCGATAGGTGCGGACCTCGTCGCGGCTGGCGGCAAGCGCCTGCGCCCGGGCGTCGCCTTCCTGACCGCCAGGCTGCTGCGCGCCGAGCCGGAGGCCGCCATGCGGGTGGCGCTCGCCGTGGAGCTGTTCCACTCGGCCTCGCTGCTCCACGACGACCTCATCGACGACGCCGACACGCGCAGGGGGAGTGAGGCCGCCTTCAGGCGCTACGGCAACGTCGCCAGCGTGATGTCGGGCGACTTCATGCTGGCTCGCGTCCTGCGGCTCCTGGCGCAGAGCGGTAGCGCCCGCTTCACGGAGCTGATGGCGCAGGCGGCGGCGGACGTGTGTGAGGGCGAGGTGCTCCAGTTCCAGGTCGCCACCCTGCAGGACTACTCGTGGGAGAACTACCGCCGCATCATCGAGGGCAAGACGGCCGCCCTGCTCGCCGCCGCCAGCGAGGGGGTGGGCCTGCTGGCGGGGGCGCCGACCGAAGAGCTCGCGGCTCTGAGGCGCTACGGCCTTGCGTACGGCCGCGCCTTCCAGCTCCGCGACGACTACCTCGACCTGCTCGGCGACGCGGCGACCCTCGGCAAGCCGGTGGGCGGCGACCTGCGCGAGGGCAAGGCCACCCACACGGTGCTCACCCTCCTCCTCGAGCAGGGAGGGCACGAGGTCCGCGACATCGTCGCGCGCCGCGCCGCCAGGCAGGGCGACGTCGAGCGGGTGGCCGAGCTGGCCACGGCGAGCGGCGCCGCGGACGCCACCAGGCGCGAGATCGCGGCGCAGGCGGGGGAGGCGGTCAAGGCGCTGGAGGCGTTCGCGCCGTCACCCGCCCGCGAAGCGCTCGTCGATCTTGCCCTGCGCGAGGTCGCCCGCCTGCGGTGAGTCGCGGGCCGGACGCGGCCAGGCGGGCGGCGGCGCCGGACGACGCGCTACACTACCCGGCGATGCCAGACATTGACTCCGACCAGGTGCTGAGCTTCTTCGTGGAGCATCCAGAACGCCCCTGGCACGTACAAGACATCCAGCGTCGCTTCAAGGTCGAGGACCGCGCGGCGCTGCGCCACCTCCTCGCGGAACTCGCCGACGCCGGCCGCCTCATCCGGACGCGGCGCCGCACCTACGGTCTGCCGCAAGAGATGAACATGGTGCTGGGGCGCCTCCAGGTCACCTCGGGCGGGTACGGTTTCGTCATACCCGACGCGGGCGGCAAGGACCTCTACGTGCCCGCCGACCGCCTCGCGGGTGCCTGGGACGGCGACCGCGTCATGGCCCGCCCCAACCCCATGAAGAGCGAGGACGACCGGCCGTCTGGCGAGGTCGTGCGGATCATCGAACGCGGTTACAAGCACGTGGTCGGCACGCTCGAGTACGCCCGCGGCTACGCGATCTTGCGGCCCGACTCCGTCAGGCTGCAGAACAGGCTCCTGCTCACGCCCGAGTCGGTCGGCAAGCTGGAGGGCGGCTCGCGGATCGTGGCGCGCATGGTGTGGCCGGAGGAGTCGGGCGAGCGCGAGCCGTTCGGCGAGGTCACGGAGTTCCTTGGCACCGCCGACGACCCCGAGGTGGAGACGCGCGCGGTCATCGTGAAGTACGACCTCAAGGCCGAGTTCGACGCCCACACGCTGGCGGAGGCCGCCGCCGTGCCCGACGAGGTCACGGCCGAGATGATGGCGGGCCGCACCGACTGCCGCAAGATCACCACGTTCACCATCGACGGTGAGGACGCCAAGGACTTCGACGACGCCCTCAGCATCGAGCGCCTCGACTCCACTCGTGACGGCCCGCTACGTGTCGGGGTCCACATCGCCGACGTCAGCTACTACGTGGCGGAGGGCACGAGCCTGGACCAGGAGGCCGAGGCGCGCGCCACCTCCGTCTACCTGCCGGGGCGCGTGCTGCCGATGCTGCCCGAGGAGCTCTCCAACGGCATCTGCTCCCTCGACGAGGGCAAGGCGCGGCTGGCGCTCTCGCTGTTCGTCGACCTCACGCGAGCGGGAGAGGTCACCTCGTTCAGGTTCAAGGAGACGGTCATCCAGTCCGACGCGCGCCTCACCTACCGCGAGGTGCAGGAGTACCTCGACGGCGGGCGCATGCCGGCGGGCAAGCGCAAGCTCGAGCGCGACCTCAAGGTCCTCTACAACCTGACGCAGGAGCTCCGCCGCGCTCGGATCGGCGCCGGCGCGCTCGACTTCGACTTCACGGAGGCGCGCGTCGAGGTCGACGAGCAGGGGGCGCTGCACGTGACGCCCGTGAAGAGTAACGCTGCCAGGCAGCTGGTGGAGGAGATGATGCTGCTCGCCAACCGCTTGGTGGCGGGCGAGCTGAGCCGTCGCGAGGTGCCGGCCCTCTACCGCGTTCACGAGGACCCGAGCGCCGAGAAGATCCAGGCGCTGCAGAAGGCGCTGGCGCGCCTAGGCTACGTGCTGGACCTCGAGCACGCCAAGCCGCAGGACCTCCAGGCCATCTTGCGCCAGGCCGCCGGCAAACCGGAGGCGCAACTGGTGAGCACGCTGCTGCTGCGCAGCCTCAAGCAGGCGCGCTACTCGAGCGAGGACCTCGGGCACTTCGGGCTCGCGTTCGAGAGCTACCTGCACTTCACGAGCCCCATCCGGCGCTACCCCGACCTGGTGGTCCACCGCGTCGTGCGGGCGCTCCTGCAGCACCGGCTCTCGCCGACGCTGAAGGAGCGCATGAAGACGGACTTCCCGGCGCTGGCGGAGCACGCCAGCGAGCGCGAGCGCGTGGCCGAGGAGGCCGAGCGCGACCTGACCCGCTACTTCCACGCCCGCTGGGCGAAGGACCACGTGGGCGAGGCGTTCACCGGCATCGTCGTGGGGGTCACGAACTTCGGGGTGTTCCTCGAACTGCCCAACGCGGTCGAGGGGCTCATGCACGTCAGCCACCTCGTGGACGACTACTACCTCTACATCGAGGACCAGCTCATGCTGATGGGGAAGCACACGCGCAAGCGCTACCGCATGGGCGACCGCGTGGAGGTCCGTGTCCTCGCCGCCAACCCCACGCAGCGCCAGATCGACCTCATCCCGGCCGACATGCCCATGCCGGAGCCGGAGCCCGAGGAGAAGTCGACCGAGACGCGACCCCCCGCCAAGCTCAAGTCGCCGCAGCAGGGAGCCGCGGAGGGCGTCGTCACGGAGATGGGCTCCCGGGCGCAGCGCCAGAAGGGCGGCAAGGCTCCCTCCAAGGCCGCGAGGGAGGGGACGGCCAAGGCGCAGAAGGCGGGCGCGGCGGCCGCGGGCGAGACCAAGGCGAGCAGCAAGGCGCGGGGTTCCAAGCAGGCGTCCGAACAGGCAGGAGCCGACGGGGCGGGGCCCAAGCGGGCGTCACCGAAGCAGG
>JACFNR010000050.1:0-2151 GCA_019454765.1 Trueperaceae bacterium
GGGCTTCATGGGCAGGAAGAAGTTGGCGATGGGCGCCAGCGCCTGGGCGAGGGGCGCCACGCGGCCCACGTTGCCCATGGCGCGCGCCGAGAGGGGCGTGCCGTGCTCGTCGTAGTAGTGCTGCAGCCACTCGTACTTGATCTTGGCCATGTCCACGCGGCTGGGGCACTCCGACTTGCACGCCTTGCACTCGAGGCACAGGTCGAGCACCTCGTAGACGTCCTTGCTCGTCATGCCGCCGGGCAGACCGCCCGTGAGGGCCTCACGCAGCACGTTGGCGCGGCCGCGGGTGGAGTTGTCCTCGTCACGCGTGCCCATGTAGGACGGACACATGGTGCCCGCGCCCACCTTGCGGCAGGCGCCCACGCCGGTGCAGGCCTCGACGGCGCCGAGGAAGCCGCCTTGGCTGGAGAAATCGAAGACGGTGGGCACCTCCACCTTGGGGTAGTCGGCGCCGTAGCGCAGGTTCTCCGTCATGGCGGGCGCGTCCACGATCTTGCCGGGGTTCATCAGGCCGTCCGGGTCGAAGGCGTGCTTCAGGTCCTTGAACGCCTGGTAGAGCTCGTCGCCGAAGAGGCGGCGGTTCTGGTAGGAGCGGATGAGGCCGTCGCCGTGCTCGCCGCTCCACGAGCCACCGTACTTGACCACCAGCTCGAACACGTCCTCGCTGATGCCGCGGTACTGCTCGACGCCAACGGGGCTCTTGAGGTCGAGGAGCGGCCGCACGTGGATGACGCCCACGGAGGCGTGCGCGTAGAACACGGCGCGCGTGCCGTGCTTCTTGCACACCTCTATGACTTCGGGGATGTACTCGTGCAGGTGCTCGACCGGGATGGCGGCGTCCTCGATGGAGGGGGTGGGCTTGTCGGCGCCCGGCATGGTGGCGTAGATGCCCAGGCCGTCGCGGCGGAAGTCGGCGATCTCCTTCTGCTCGGCGGGGTCCTCGGCAACGTACGAGCCGTAGCAGAGGGCGGTGACGGCCGGGTCGGCCTCCATGCGCGCCAACGCCGCCTTGCACTCGGCCAGGTCGGCGCCGTCGAACTCGACTAGCAGCACCGCCTCGGGGTCGCCCACCACCCAGCGCATGTGCGGTGCCATGGCGGGGTTCTCGCGGCCGAGCAGTATGAGGTCGCGGTCGATGATCTCCACCGCCGACGGGCCGTGGCGGTTGATGTGCTGCACGGCCTGGAACGCCTTGGTGAGCGAGTCGAAGTGCACCATGCTCACGAGCCGCCGTGCCGGCACGGGGTGGAGCGCCAGCTTGAGCTCGAGGATGACGGCCAGCGTGCCCTCGCTGCCGCTCACCACCTTGGCGAGGTTGAAGGGCCGCTGCCCCTCGCCGCCCGCCTCGGTCAGCTCGTCGAGGTTGTAGCCGCCCACGCGGCGCATGACCTTGGGGTAGCGCGCCGCTATCTCGCCGGCGTGGGACTCCACCAGGCCGCGCACGGCGCGGTAGAGGTCGCCCTCGCGGCCGGGGGCGGCCAGCTTGGCGTCGAGCGCCGCGCCGCTCAGGGGCCCGAGCTCGAGCTCCGTGCCGTCCACCAGCAGAACGCGCAGGCCTATCACCTGATCCACGCTCTTGCCGTACTTGATGGAGCGCGTGCCCGCCGAGTTGTTGGCCACCATGCCGCCCACGTTGGCGCGGTCGGTGGTTGCCACGTCGGGCGTGAACTGCAAGCGGTGCTGTGCCAGCTTGGCGTTGAGCTGGTCGCGCACCAGGCCGGGCTGCACGCGCACCCAGCGCTCGGACACGTTGAGTTCCAGCAGCCCAGTGAGGTGCTTGGAGAAGTCGATCACCAGCGCGGCGGCCACGGTCTGGCCGGCCAGGCTGGTGCCGCCGCCGCGCGGGAGGACGGGGACCTTGAGCTCGTGCGCGGCCTTGACCGCTGCCTTCACGTCGGCCTCGTCGAGCGGCACCACGATCCCCACGGGGGCCATGCGGTAGGGGCTGGCGTCGGTGGCGTAGAGGGCGCGGGCGCGGGCGTCGAAGCGCACCTCGCCGCGCACGCTCGCGCGCAGGCGGCGCTCCAGTTCGGCGGCTACGGTCGGGTCGGAGGGGGCCGCCAACGGGGCCCGCTTGGCCGGGCGAGGTGCGTTCTGGAGTGCCACGCGCTCAGTATAGGGCGTGTGGCACGCGCTCCCGCGAGGTGG
>JACFNR010000050.1:2251-19103 GCA_019454765.1 Trueperaceae bacterium
TCTGGAGTGCCACGCGCTCAGTATAGGGCGTGTGGCACGCGCTCCCGCGAGGTGGTGGCTTCGGTGGCGTCTTCGGTGGCGTCCTCGGCGGCGCCATCCCCCTCGGCCGCGCCCGGCTGCGCGCCGAAGAGGCGCATGACCGTGACCGCCAGGCCGTGCTCGTCCAGGTGGCGGTAGGCGTGCACGAAGGTGCGCAGGCGGTAGCGCCGCATCAGGCCCGCCATGAGGCTGGGGGACTCGTAGGGCGAGAGGCGCGTGCCCGGCGGCAGCCTCACGGGGCGGTCGCGTTCGTCGAGCGTCCCCAGCTCGCGCAGCGCCGTCAGCACCCGCCCCGCCTTGGGCTCGAGGAACGGGCTGGGTGCGCCGCGCCGCAGCGCCTGCAGGCCGCGGCGCACCTCCGCGACGGTGGGGTAGCTGGTGGCCTCGCGCTCGAGCGCGTGCACGGCGTCCTCGGGCAGCGCCAGCACCACGGGTTCGGCGCCGCCGGCCGCCGCCGCCAGGGTGGCCACCGGGTCGGGGCCGAGGTCGGCGAGCAGCGTGCCCGCGCCCGTGCGGCTGACGGGCGCGGCCACCACCGCCGCCGTGGCGCCGTTGACCGGCACCTCGGGAGCGAGCGGCAGGGGCGCCGCGGGGCGCACGGCGTTGGCGCGGAACTCGAGGGTGCGGGCGCCGTTGAACTCGTTCTCCTCGAGCTCCACCGCGGCGGTGACGGCCTCGCCAACCGGCAGGGTGGCGGCCAGCTCGCCCATGCGCCACGCCACGCCCTTCACGCCGCCTATGCGGAGCTGGAGCGTGCCGCCGCCCTGCCCGACGGCGCGCGCGGAGGTGAGGGTGCCGGCCAGCGCGAAGAGCGGCGCGGGGTGGCCCTCGCCGAACGGCGCCAGGTCGAGGATGGCGCGGTAGAGGCCGGGGTCGACCTCGTCGACGCCCATGACGGCGTCGGTCGTCACGTTCGGCACCGGCCGCGGATGCTTCGCGGCGAAGGCGTGGACGGCGTCACGGAAGGCGGGGAACTCGGCCATGTCGAGCGCGAAGCCCGCCGCCTGCTTGTGGCCCCCGTAGCGCAGCAGGTGGGGCGCCGCCGCCCGCAGCCCCTCCACGGCGGAGATGCCGGGGGTGGAGCGCACGCTGCCCTTGCCGTCGGCGGCTATGTAGACGGGGAGGTAGAAGCGCTCGAGCAGCTTGCTGGCGACGATGCCCATCACGCCCGGGTGCCACGCCGCGTCCTCGAGCACCAGCGCGGGCGCGCTCGCGTCGGCCTTGGCGAGGGCCGACTCGTACATCTCGTCCTGGATCTTGCGGCGCTCCAGGTTGCGGGCGTCGAGGTAGACGGCCAGCTCGGCGGCGCGCCGCTCGGAGCGCGTGACGAGCAGCTCGAGCCCGACCTCGGCCTCGCCCAGCCGCCCGGCGGCGTTGAGGCGGGGCGCCAGCACGAACGCCACGCTGCGCGCGTCGATGGGGGGCGCGAGCCGTGCCTGGCTCACGCTGGCGCGCAGGCCGGGCCAGCGCGAGTCGGCGAGGCGCGCCAGCCCCTCGCGGATGAGGGCGCGGTTCTCGCCGAGGAGCGGCGCCACGTCGGCGATGGTGCCGATGGTGGCGAGGTCGGCGTAGTCGAGGGGCGGTTCGAGGCCGAGCTCGTCGTGGAGCGCCCACAGGAGGTGGAAGGCCACGCCGGCGCCCGTCAGCTCGGGCAGGCCGCGGCGCGCGGCGGGGGAGAGGCCCGGGTGCACCACGAGGCACGGCGGCAGGGCCTCGCCGGGGGTGTGGTGGTCGGTGACGATGACCTCCACGCCGGCGGCCTGCAGGGCGGCGATCTCCCTCAGGTTGGTGACGCCGCAGTCGACGGTCACGAAGAGGTCGGCGCGCGCGGCGTGCTCGGGCACGCGCGCGGCGCTGATGCCGTAGCCGTCCGTCAGGCGGTCGGGGATGAAGGTGGCCACCTGCGCCCCCAGCTCCTGCAGGCCCAGGTAGAGGACGGCCGTGCCGCTGATGCCGTCGGCGTCGTAGTCGCCGTGCACCAGCACGCGTTCGCCGCGCCTGACCGCGCGCGCCAGCCGCCGGGCCGCCTCCCGCAGGGCGGGGTTCGGGCTGAGGATGAGCGGTGGCGAGAGGTGGTCGGCGGCCTCGTCGCGCAGGCCGCGCGCCCACAGTATGGCCGCGAGGGCCGGCGGCACCTGCAGGGCGCGGCTCAGCGCGGCGACGGCGGCCGGCGGCGCCGGCGGCCTAACGGACCACCGGGCCTCGGGGACGCCCGGCGGCATCAACCGGCTTCGTCGTCGGTGGGCGGTTCTGCGTGGTACAGGTTGCCGCGGTCGGGGATCACGGGCACCTCGCGCTCCGCCGTGGCGAAGGCGGCGCGCGGGCCGGCGGGCGAGGGCGTGGGGTGGGGCGGCGGGGGCGCGGCGGCCGACTCGTACTCGGCCAGGCGGGAGCGGAGCTTCGTCAGCTCGCGGCCGCGGCGCCAGGCGCGCAGGCGCGCGGGCACGAACCCCACGACCCAGCCGATGACCAGCGCGAGGGCGACCACGTACGCCACCGGGATGGGTGGCAGGAAGGCGCTCAGGATGGGCAGCTCGACCTGCTGCCGGTTGGCGGTGTGGAAGAGCCACAGGTACGCGGCCAACGCCACGACAAGGATGACGCGAACGATTCTTACGCCCTTCACGCTCACCTCCTGAGGGATTCTACCGCAGGGGCCCGCCTCGGTAACCTCGCGCGTCCGCGCCGGGGCCGCCGGCACGTACAATCTAACGCCGTGACCACCACACCCCTCACCCTCACCGCCGCAGGCGCGACCGGTCAGGCCGACGGCGCCGTCAGGCCCGTCAAGGTGTTGGCCGCCATGTCGGGCGGGGTCGACTCGTCCGTCGCCGCCGCGCTCCTCGCCGAGCAGGGGTACGAGGTGGTCGGCAGCATGTTGCGCTTCTGGCCCGACGACAAGCCCGCCGGCGCCTTCGACCTGTGCTGCAGTCCGGACGCCGCCTACGACGCGCGGCGCGTGGCCGACGCGCTGGACGTACCGTTCTACCTGCTGGACTTCCGCGACACCTTCCAGGAGATCGTGATCGACCCGTTCGTGCCCACCTACCAGGCGGGCGCCACGCCCAACCCGTGCGTGTGGTGCAACCGCCACATCAAGTTCGGCGCGTTCGTGGAGCGCGCCCAGGCGCTGGGTTGCGAGTACATGGCCTCCGGCCACTTCGTGCGCCGCGTCGACGGTCCCAACGGTCCCGAGTTGCACCGCGGCAAGGACGACGACAAGGACCAGACCTACTTCCTGTGGGCCCTGCCGCGCACCATCCTCAAGTACCTCCTCTTCCCGCTGGGCGACCTCACCAAGGCCGAGGTGCGGGCCATGGCCGCCCAGCGCAGCCTGCGCACGGCCGAGAAGAAGAGCTCGTCGGGCCTCTGCTTCGTGCCCACCACGGTGAAGGCGTACCTCGAGGAGTACACGCGCGCCGTTCCAGGCAACGTGGTCGACGCGGCCGACGGTTACCGCGTGGTGGGCGAGCACCGCGGCGTGGCCTACTACACCATCGGGCAGAAGCGCGGCCTCGGCCTCCACCACTCGCACGTGGAGCGCTACGTCATCGAGCTGCGGCCCGACACCAACGAGGTCGTGGTCGGCCCGCGCGAGATGTGCCAGTGGCGCACCCTCGAGGCGCACCGCGGCAACTTCCTCACCGAGGACGAGCACCTGCCGCGCCGGGTCGAGGCGCAGGTGCGTTACCGCCAGGAACCCGAGCCCGCCACCCTCACCTTGCTCGGCGAGGGCCGCTTCCGGCTCAAGTTCGACGAACCGCAGTTCGGCGTGGCCACCGGCCAGAGCGCCGTGATCTACCAGGGCGAGCGGCTCCTGGGCGGCGGCGTCATCACCAGCCGGGCCTGACCGGACGCTGCGAGTCGTCGGCGCGGCGGTCGGGTCGGGTCGCGCGGTCGCGCCGGGCGGCCACGCCCAACGGCCGCCGCGCCATCCGCTACAATCTGCACAGGAGGTTCAATCATGGGAGGCCTCATAGTCCTCGTCATACTGGTCGCGCTGGCGTTCTACGCGGTCTCGATCTACAACCGCATAGTGGCGTACGAGAAGCGCTACCAGAACGCCTGGAGCCAGATCGACGTCCAGCTCAAGCGCCGCTCCGACCTCATCCCCAACCTCGTCGAGACGGTGAAGGGCTACGCCGCGCACGAGAGTCAGGTCTTCGAGGAGGTCACCCGCTCCCGCTCCGCCCTCATGAACGCGCACTCCGTCAACGAGTCCGCCGAGGCCGCCAACGCCATGTCGGCCGCGCTAGGTCGGCTGTTCGCCGTGGCGGAGGCCTACCCGGACCTCAAGGCCAACGAGAACTTCAAGCTGCTGCAGGAGGAACTCTCCGGCGTCGAGAACAAGATCGCCTACGCGCGCCAGTTCTACAACGACGCCGTCATGCAGTACAACACGCTCATCGAGACGGTGCCCGCCGTGTTCCTCGCCGGGCCCATGAACAAGAAGCCGGCCGTGTTCCTGCAGATCCCGGAGGGTGACCGCGCGGTGCCGCAGGTGTCGTTCGGCGCCACGCCCAGCGCGTAGAGCTTGAGACCCGGGTCACGAGCCGCACCCGCCACCGCCCCCGGCGCGCCGCACGGCGCCGCCGGGGGCGGTCCGCTTGAGCTGATCGACCTCGGCAGGGGCCAGCCGGGGACCGAGCTGCTGCCGTTCCGGGTCGTGGCCGAGGCCGGCGCGGTGGCGCTCCAACGGCGCGACCCCGAGCTCCTCCAGTACGGCGCGGAGCGCGGCCCCCTCGGCCTGCGGGAGGCCGTCGCGGCCTGGTTGAGCCGGCGCGCCGCCGGTGCCGCGGCCACCGCCACCCGCGGCACCGAGGGCGGCGTCGACCTCGTTGGTGCTCCCGGCCCCGACGAGCTGGTGATCACCAGCGGCATCACGGTGGCGCTCGACCTGCTCTGCACGCTCCTCGCCGAACCCGGCGGCGTCGTGCTCGTTGAGGAGCCCACCTACCACCTCGCCAAGCTCATCTTCCGGGACCACCGCCTGCGGCAGGTGCCGGTGGCGGGCGACGAGGGCGGCATGCTGCCGGAGGCGCTCGACGAGGCCCTCGCGCGGCACCCTGGCGCCCTCGCGTACCTCGTGCCGGCCTTCGGGAACCCCACCGGCGCCAGCCTGAGCGCCGCAAGGGCGCGGCGCGTGCTCGAGGTAACGGAGCGGCACGGCGCCTGGCTGCTGGCCGACGAGGTCTACCGCCTCCTCGACTTCGGCGCGGGACCGGCGCCGTCGCTCGCGCGGCGCGGCGCCGAACGCGTGGTGTCCCTCAACTCGTTCTCCAAGGTCCTCGCACCCGGCCTGCGCCTGGGCTGGCTCGTCGCCCCGCCGCCGCTCCTGCGCACCTTCGAGACCTCGGGGCTGCTCCAGAGCGGCGGGGGGCTCAACCCGCTGGTGGGCGCCGTGGTGGAGCACGCCCTGCGCGCCGGCGGGGCCGACGAGCACCTCGACATGCTGCGGGGTGAGCTGGCCCGCCGCGCTGCCGCGTTGGGAGCGGCGCTGCGCCGTCACCTGCCCGCCGCGGAGTTCGTGGCGCCGGCGGGCGGCTACTTCATCTGGCTGCGCGTGCCGGGCGCGGCGCCCACGGGCGGCGCGCTGCTGGAGCGCGCCCGCGCGGGAGGCGTCGGCTTCGTGCCCGGCAGCGCCTTCTCGACGGCGGGCGGTCAAGGGGAGCGGCTGCGTCTCTCCTTCGCCCATTACGACCCCGCCCGGCTCGAGTTGGGAGTCGAGCGGCTGGCGGTGGCGGTAGAATCCGCCAACGTGGGCGGCTAGGGCCGCCTGAACGACCAGCAGAGGGCGGCAGCGCCGCCACCGGAGGTACCTACATGACCCGCAACCGCATCCGCCCGCTGCTCGCCACGCTCGCCGCCGCCGCGTTGGCGCTGGCCTCCGTGGCCGTCGCCCAGGACCGTAGCGTCAAGATCGGCGTCTACGGCGGCTACTTCAAGGACAGCTTCGACGAGCACGTGTTCCCGCTCTTCACGGAGGAGACGGGCATCGCCGTCGAGTCGGTCGCGGAGCCGACCGGCGAGGCGTGGCTGGTGCAGCTCGAGGCCGCCGCCCGCGCCGGGCAGGCGCCCGCCGACGTGTCGATGATGGCGCAGGGCCCATTGGCGCGCGGCATCGGCTCGGAGCTGTGGGTGCCCCTCGACGAGGCCGCCCTGCCCAACCTCGAGTTCATGCGCCCGCAGCTCCTCAACCGCGACGCCGCCGGGCGCCTCGTGGGCGTCGGCGCCGTCTCCTGGTACATCACCCTCGTCACGAACACGGACGTCTTCCCGGAGGCCCCCACGTCGTGGGCCGAGCTGTGGGGCGACCACCCCAACCAGGAAGGCCTGCTGGCCCTGCCCATCAACTCGTTCCTCCTCGAGATAACTGCCACCACGTTCTTCGGCGGCACCGACATCCTGGACACTGAGGAGGGCATCCTGCAGGTCATCGACAAGCTGGCCGAGCTGGCGCCCAACGTGCAGCTCTGGTACCGCGACGAGGGCCAGTTCCAGCAGGCGCTGCAGTCGGGCGAGATCCCGATGGGCGAGTACTACCACGACGTCACCGGCCTGGCAGCCTCCGACGGCTTCCCGGTGCGCTCCACCTTCCCGGCCGAGGGCGGCGTGCTCGACTCCGGTTCGTGGGCCGTGACGCGCGCCAGCACCAAGGTGCCGGAGGCGCTCGAGTTCATAAACTGGTTCATGCAGCCGCGCGTGCAGGACCTGGTGGCCCGCAAGCTGGGCACCGCGCCCACCGTCCAGCGCGAGTTCCTCACGCTCACAGACGAGGAGTTCGCCGCGGTGTCGTCAGACATAGCGCCCATCATCCCGCGCTACGACATCTACCTGGAGCGCGGCGACTGGATCAACCAGGTCTGGTCGGAACGGGTCACCCGCTGAGCGACCGGCCCCGGGCCGTCGCCGGCGGCGGCGCGGCGTCCGCCGGCGACGGCCCGGCGCGCGCCGCCGCCGAGCCGTTGGTGGTCGAGGGCCTGACGAAGGCGTTCGGCGCCACGCTGGCCCTCGACGACGTCACGCTCCACCTGCCTGGCGGCAAGCTCATCTGCTTCCTGGGCCCGTCCGGCTGCGGCAAGACCACGCTACTGCGCACCATCGCCGGTCTCGAGACGCCCACCAGCGGGCGCGTCTACCTCGGCAACGAGGACCTCACCGCCCTGCCGGCGCACCGCCGCAACATCGGCATGGTCTTCCAGTCGTTCGCCCTGTTCCCCCACCTGAACGTGGCCGAGAACGTGGCGTACGGCCTGAAGATCCGGGGCGTGAGCCGGGCCCGGCGCGCCGCGCGCGCCGCCGAGCTGCTCGAGCTCGTGCAGCTGCCCGGCTTGGGTCGACGCGGCATCAGCCAGCTGTCGGGCGGCCAACGCCAGCGCGTGGCCATGGCGCGCGCGTTGGCGCTCGACCCGCGCCTCTTCCTGCTCGACGAACCGCTGTCGGCGCTCGACGCCAAGCTGCGCGGCGCCATGCAGGTCGAGCTGAGGCGCCTGCAGCGCGAGCTGGGCATCACCACCATCATCGTCACGCACGACCAGGAGGAGGCCCTCACCATGGCCGACCTGGTCGTCGTCATGGGCGCGGGGCGCGTGCAGCAGGTGGGGGCGCCGCTCGACATCTACCGCCAGCCCGTCAACCGCTTCGTGGCCGGCTTCATCGGAACCAACAACCTGCTCCCCGCCCAGGTCACGGGGCCGCGCGAGGTGACGGTGCTGGGCGTGCGCGTGCCCGCGCCGGTGCCGAGCGGGGCGACCGGCGCCGTGGCGCTCTCCATCCGGCCCGAGGACGTGGCGCTCCACGTCAGCGCGCCGCCCCTCCCCGCCCTGGAGGGGCGCGTGAGCTTCGTGCGTGACCTCGGCCGGCTCGTGGAGAGCTACGTGAGGGTGGGCGAGCTGGAGCTGACGGTCGTGACGGGGCACGGCCTGAGCGAGGGCGCCGCCGTGTGGCTCGAGCTGCCGCCCGACAGAGCGGTGGTGCTCACGGCGTGAGCGCCTCGGGCGGCCGGCGCGGCGGCGCGGCGCCGAACCTGCTGCTGGCGTGGCCGGCCGCGGCGCTCCTCGTGCTGTTCGTGGCGCCCCTGGCCGTCATCCTGATCGTGTCGTTCTTCCGGCGCGTGCAGGCCGCCTTCTTCGAGCCCGCGGCCGTGCTCGACAACTACGCGGCCGCGTTGGCCCCCTTCTACCTTGAGCGGCTGGGCGTGAGCGTCGTGCTCGCCGTGGCCGTGGCGGCCGTGTGCCTCGCGGTGGGCTTGCCGTTCACCTACCTGCTCACGCGCCTGCCGCGCCGGCGCCAGGTCAAGTACCTGGTGCTCGTGCTGGCGTCGCTGTCGCTCTCCGAGGTGATCGTGGCGTTCAGCTGGTCGCTCATGCTGTCGCGCACCTCGGGCGTGTCGAACCTCCTCGTGTGGCTGGGGGTGCTCGACGCGCCGCGCGCCTGGAGCCCCGGCCTGGCTGCCGTGCTGTTGGCACTGGTGTTCGTCGCGCTGCCGCTCACGGTGCTCACCTTCTACCCGCCCGTGTCGCGGCTCAACCCCGAGCTGGTGGAGGCGGCGGCCACGCTCGGCGCTTCGCCCGTCAGGGCGTTCCTGTCGGTCGTCGTGCCGGTGCTCAGGCGCGCCGTGGCCGGCGGCGTGGCGCTCGTGTTCATCTTCGTGCTGGGCGCGTACGTCATCCCGCAGTCGCTCGGGCGGCCGCCGCAGTGGACGGTGCCCGTGCACATCACCGACCAGGCCGTCCTCAAGTCCAACCTGCCGCTCGCCGCCGCGCTGGCCGTGGTGCTGCTGGTGGTGGGGGTGGTCGTCAGCGCCGGACTGTTGGCGTTTGGCCTCGGCCGGAGGCGGGTGGAGGCGTGAGGGCGTGGTGGCGGAGGCTCTTCATGGGGGCGGTGGCGCTCTACCTGCTGCTGCCCATCCTCGTCATCGCCGGCGTGTCGCTCAACGCCAAGAAGGTGCTGTTCTTCCCGCCCCAGGGCGTGTCGCTCAGGTGGTACCGGGAGTTCTTCACGCAGGCCGACTGGTCGGCGCCGGCGCTGCGCAGCGTGGTGGTGGCGCTGCTGGCCGGCGTCATAGCCGTCAGCATCGCGGCGCCCCTGGCCTACGTGGTGTGGCGCTGGGGCACGCGCCTGTCGCGGGCCGTGCTGCTGCTCGGCTTCGCGCCGTTCGCGCTGCCGCCCGTGGTGACCGCGCTGGGCGCCCTGGTCCTCTGGATCGTGCTGCGCAGCTTCGGCCAGCCGTACACGGTGGTCCTGTCGCACGGGGTGTTCCTGGTTACGCTGCCGCTGGCCACCATCATGCTGGGCTTCGCGGGCCTCAACCGCGAGGTGGTGGAGGCGGCCGTGACCATGGGGGCCACCCCTGCAACCGTGGCGCGCACGGTCGTGTGGCCCAACCTGCGTCCCTACGTGGTGGCGGGCTACATCTTCGCGTTCGTGCTGTCGCTGAACGAGTACATCATCGCCTACATGACGGTCGGGTTCACCTTCGAGACGCTGCCCGTCAAGATCTTCAACAGCCTCCGCTACGGTTACAGTCCCGTCATGGCGGCCATCTCGCTGCTGTTCTTCCTGGTGGCGGCGCTGCTGTTCGGTCTGGTTGGCAAGGTGGGCGACCTGCCTAGGCTGCTGGGGGCGGATGCGCGCTCCGATTGACCCGGCGCGCAGCGCCGCGGCCGGACCCGGCGGGTGGGGGGCGGCCGCGGCGGCGCGTGCCGTAGAGTGAGCGCCATGCGGCCCTCAGGCGCTCCCGACGCCGCGCGGCGTAAGCTGCGCGACGACCCGAACCCAGCCGGCGCGGACGGGGGCGGGTTCCGGCGGCTGGGCGACCAGTTCACCGTCCCCGGCTCCGGTCGTCGCATCAATCTCAACGACTACCAGGCCGCCAACAAGCGCAGCTCGTGGGTGTTGGCACTGTTCACGCTGCTGCTGCTGGTGGCGGCGGCGTACCTCCTGTCGCAGGCGGTGGACCCTAGCGCGGCCGCGTTCTTCGTCGCGGTGGCGGCGGTCGTCGGCTTCGGGCAGGCGGCGGCGGGCTTCTGGTTCTCCGACCAGATCGCCCTGGCCGCGGCGGGCGCGCGCCAGGCCACGGCCGACGAGCACCGTTACCTCGTGAACGTGGCCGAGGCCGTGGCCATCGGTGCCGGGGTACCCATGCCGAAGGTGTACGTCATCGACTCGCCGGCCCCCAACGCCTTCGCCACCGGCCGCGACCCGCAGCACGCCTCCATAGCCGTCACGCGCGGGTTGCTGCAGTTGCTGGACCGGCAGGAGCTGGAGGGGGTGGTCGCGCACGAGCTGGCGCACGTGCGCAACTACGACATCAGGTTCATGTCCATGCTCGTGGCGACGCTCGGAGCGTTGCTGGTGCTGCGCGACCTGGTGCTCAGGTGGGGCATGTGGGGCGGCGGTTCGCGCCGCTCGTCGCGGCGCTCGGGCGGGGGCGGCGGCATGGGGCAGGGGTTGGCGCTCGTGTTGCTGCTCGTGCTCCTGGTGCTCGGCCCGCTGGTGGGGATGCTCTTGCGTTTCGCGGTGAGCCGGCGGCGGGAGTTCCTCGCCGACGCCACGGGCGCCTACATCACCCGCAACCCGGAGGGGCTGGCGCGGGCGCTCGAGAAGCTGGCGGGTTACTCCGGGCAGCGCCTCGAGGTCAGCGAGGGCGTGCGGCACATGTTCATCATCAACCCGGCCATGGAGCTGGGCGGCGAGGGCGGGCTCTTCTCGACGCACCCTTCAATAGCGGAACGCATCAAGCGGCTGCGGAGCATGTAGGTCGGGACCGCTGCATCATTGACGCGGCGTTGGCGCGGGTCTACGCTTTCTCAACTCACAGAACTGCCCACCCCACCTCGAGTCGAGGGAGGCAAGCTGTATGCGTACCCGGTCACTGCTGGCAAGCTTCATGGCGCTCGCGCTGCTCGGCGCCTGCGCGCCCGACGGAGCGGGTCCGCCCGGCGACGCGGCCCCCAAGCTCGTCTCCGCCTCGCCGGCCGACGGCGCCACCGGCGTCCTCCCGGGCGAGGCCCTGGTCCTCACCTTCAGCGCTCCCGTCAAGAGCCTCGCGCTCACCCCCTCGCCCCTCGTGGGCCTCGCCACCCCCGTCTACAACCCCGCGCGCGACGAGGTCACGGTGGCCCCGTCGCCCGCCTGGCCGCTCGGCACTACGCTGAGCTTCGCCATCGTGGTCGAGGGAGACGGCGGCGCCAAGCGCGACGTGCACCTGGGCTTCACGACCTTGACCGACGACAGCCCGCCGGCGGCCCCCGTCGGGGTGGCCGCCGAGGCGCTGGACGGCGCCATGCGCGTCTCCTGGACCGCGAACACGGAACCCGACCTGGCCGGCTACCTGCTCTTCTGGGGCGAGGACGCTGCGGCGCCGACGGGCGTGGCCTCGTTGCCCGCGACCGCCACCGAGCACGTTGTCACGGCCCTGACCAACGACACCCTCTACCACGCCTACCTCGTGGCCCGTGACGCGGTGGGGAACACCTCGGACTCGTCCCCCACGGTCTCCGCCACACCGCTCGACAAGACGGCGCCCACGTTGATCTCGAGCCAACCCTCCGACGGCGTGAAGGGCACCGGGCTCGTGACGCTGGTGCGCTTCGTGTTCTCGGAACCCGTGGCGCCCGGCTCCCTCGCCCTCCAGCTCTTCGAGGTCGAGGCGCCCACGGGCGACGACCCGATCGACCCGGACGCCGCGGTGGTGGCCACGCTGGACGCTGCGGGCCTGGGCGCGGCGTCGTGGAACTCGGGATCGACGGTGGTGGAGTTCGGCGGCGTGGCCGCCGACCTCTTCGAGAGCGACAAGGCCTACCGCATGGAGCTGACGGCGGAGGATCTCGCCGGCAACCCCCTGCCTGACGGCACGAGTGTGTCGTTCCTCACCGGGTTCGTGCCCGACGTGGTCCCGCCCAGGGTAACGATGTTCCAGTCGGCGGCGAACCCCTCGACCGGGGGCGGTGTCATGACCTTCCAGTTCAGCGAGGCCATGGACCAGGCCAAGACCGAGGCCGCCTTCAACAGCGTTCCGGCCGTGGGCTGCATGTGGGCCTGGCCCGCGCCCGACACCGTCATCTGCACCATCGGGGCCGGCGGCCTGGAACAGAACCGCCAGTACTTGTTGCAGCTGGGCACCGGGGCCAGCGACCTGATGGGCAACGGCCTGAGCGCCCCCTGGAGCATGGGCCTCGATATGGTCAACTTCAACCCGCGCCTGATCGGCTCCGAACCGGCGCCCGGTAAGTTCGGTTCGCCCCCCAGGACGACCAACCCTAGACAGCCGATCAGCTGGACGTTCAACGAGCCCATGCGGCTGGCGGGCATGGCCGGCTCGATCCACACGGGCGGCGGTCAGGCGTTCGACACGATCACGCCGGCGCGGGTGGCGCTCAGCGCCGACCTCCTCACGATCACCTACTACCCGCCTAGCGACTACGCCTGTCAGGGCAACATCTACAGCTGGGAGCTCACGGCGGCGTACGAGGAGGGGGAGCAGGGCGTGCAGCCCGTCCTGTCCATCCCCGTGGCCTACACGGGTTCGTTCCAGTGCGGCGCTCCCGTGATCGGCTCCGGCACCGGCGCAGCTGCACGGGGAGAGTGAGGTAGGCATGGTGAGACGCAGGTTCGTCGAGCTGGCGGTCCTGGTGCTGGCGCTGTTGGTGGCCTGCAGCGGCCCGCCGCCCGACCCCAGACCGCACTACCCGGCCGTGGCCAACGCCGACACGCGGGTGCTGAGCGGGGAGGCGCGCGCCGCCATGCAGTCGTTCGACGAGGACTCGGGATCGGTCGTCTTCGCCGGCGCCGCGCTGCCCGACCTCGAGGTCGGCAACGTCGTCGTGTCCGAACCCACCCCCGCGGCGCCCTACGGCTTCCTGCGGCGCGTGACGGCGGTCGACGACTCGGTGGCGGGGCAGCTGACGGTGGAGACGGAACCCGCCTCGCTCGACATGGCGCTGGAGTCGGGCACGTTGTACGAGACCTTCGCCCTGACGATGGACGACATCGTCTCGCTCGAGTACTACGTGGACGGCGTGCGCCTGTTCGACCCGAGCGACCCGCTCGAGCAGGAGCGGCTGGCGGCCGCCGGCGGGGGAGACCTGGGGCCGCTCGAGCTGCCGAAGGGCTTCCTCGGCTGGAGCTTCCCCGACGTGGTGGTGTACGACGCCGACGGGCAGGCGGCGACCAAGAACGACCGCATCGTGCTGAACGGCGACGTGGGCGTGAAGCCCATCTTCGACCTCGACTTCGCCCTCAACTGCAGTTGGCTCTGCTACGACACGAACCCGTACTTCAAGTTTGAGATGGGCGGCCAGGTCATAGCGCGCCTGGCGCTCGAGAGCACCACCCCAGGGGCGGTGACGCTGAGCAAGAAGGTGCCGCTCGCCTCCCTCACGGCCAAGGCCATCACCTTCTGGATCGGGCCCGTACCGGTGGTCATCGTCCCGAAGCTCAAGCTGGTGCTGCAGGTGGACGGTTCGGTGGGCTTCAGCCTCGGCTACGAGGTGCAGGAGACGTTGACCCTCAAGCTCGGCGCGCAGTACAAGGACGGCGACTGGTCGGATCTCAGCGACGCCAGCCACGAGGAGCTGGCGCAGCCCGTGAAGGGCGACTCGTTCGTGCACGTGCTGGCCAAGGCCAAGGTGAAGGGCGCCGTGCGGGGCGAGCTGCTCCTCTACGGCGTGGTCGGCGCGTTCGCCGAGTTGGTGCCGCAGGTCGGCATAGACGTCGAGTACCCGCGGGACCCCATCTGGAAGCTGAGCGCCGGGCTGGATGCCAACGTGGGCGTGATGGTGGACGTCTGGCTCTTCGAGAAGGAGTGGGCGAAGAACGTCATGAAGCTTGAGTGGGAGGTGGCGCAGGCGGGGAACACCCCGCCGGAGGTGGCGATCTTGTCAGACGCCACGGCGCCCGTGGGCCCGAACGGGGTGAACCTGCGCGCGGCCGTGAGCGACGCCGAGGACGGGCCCGCATGCTGCACCACCACCTTCCGCTCGAGCAACACGGCCGACGGGACCGGCGGGCTGCTCGGCACCGTCAGCGGTTCGTCGACACCCGAGGTGCCCGTAGCCTTCGCCTCCACCGGCAAGCGCACGATCACCGTTACGGCCGTGGATTCGGGTGGCAAGGAGACCGCCAAGACGCTCAGCTTCGACGTGGTCAACACGCCGCCCCAGGTGACCATCACGGCGCCGCCCAACGGCAGCGCCTTCTTCGCCGGGCAGGGGGTGCGGTTCCGCGCGTTCACCTACGACCCCAACGAGGCCGGCTTCGCCGTGCCGTGCCTGCAGCTGACGTGGAGCGGTGGCGGCAGGTCGTGGACGGGCTGCGACGTGATGCTCGACTCGGGCTTCGCGGAGCAGGGCAACCCGGAGATAACGCTGGTGGCCGTCGACAGCAACGGAGGGACCGCCACCGCGCACACGAGCCTCCTCGTCTTGCCGGCGCCCGCCAACTACCCGCCGGTGGTCGGCACCTCCAGTCCGCATGACTTCATCACAGTGGGCCAGTTCGACCAGCTGACGCTCGGGTACGACGCATTGGACCCGGAAGAGAACGCCATGTCCGCCGGCACCTGGGACGCCCTCATGGACTACGACCTGGACACGGGCACTGGCGGTCCCCTGTACCCCGTCACGCCGGACGCCCAGAACAGGTGGAGCATCTCGCAGCTCCCGGGTTACGAGACCCAGGTCTGCGGGGTCAGCATGCTGGTCCGCCTGCGGGTGCAGGTCACGGACGCCGCGAGCAACGTGGGCCAGGATTACGTGGTCCTGCGCTTCACGAGCCTCTGCTGAGGCACTTGGTTGGGGCCGCGAGGGCAACTCCCGCGGCCTCCAAGGGGTGACGAACGAACCGCCCCGCGCCTCGAGAGGCGCGGGGCGGAGCGGTTCCAATTGGCCGTCACTAGGCCCTAGGGTCAGGCGTTCGTGTCGTCCTCGTCGCTGCCGTAATCGGCAACGTGGTCGTCCGCGTGGTCGTCGGCGTGGTCGTCGGTGTGGCCCGCCGTGACCTCGTCGGTGTGATCGGCGGCGGCCACCTCGGCGGCGTCGGCCTGCTGCCCGGCGGGGCGCTTGCCCTGGCGGAAGGCGGCGGTGAGGAGGGCGGCAGCCTCGGCGGCGTCGATGGCGTTCTCGGGGTCGACGGGCTCCTCGGCCTCGGCCTTCACCACGGGTTCGGGGGCGGGCGCGGGCTTCTCGGCCTTAGGCGTCGGCTCGGGCTTGGGGGCGGCCGCCTTAGGCGCTTCGTCCTCGGCCTTGGTGTCGCCCAGGCCGAACTGCGCGAAGAGGTCGGCGTAGACGTCGCCCAGCTTGGTGGTCGTCTTGGTGCTGCCGGCGTCGGCCACGTAGCTGTAGTCGTAGTCGATGTCGCGGCTGCGGCGCCCGCGGCGTCCGCGGCTGGCGCCTTGCGGTCCGCCGGCCTGCTGGTAGCCGCCGCGCCCGCCACCGGCGGGGGCGTTGCCGCCGAACTCGGCGGCGTTCTCGGCGGTGAAGGGCAGCATGCGCTTGCGCGAGAGGCTGGCGCGCTGCTCGACGGGGTCGATGTTGAGGATCACGGCCGTGATCTCGTCACCGCGCTTGAAGTGCTCGGCCACGTTGTCGATGTGGTCGTGCGACAGCTCGCTGATGTGCACCAGGCCCTCGATGCCCTCTTCGATCTCCATGAAGACGCCGAAGTCGGTGATGCCGGTGATGGGGCCGGTGACCTCGGTGCCGGGCGGGTAGCGGTCGGGCAGGCTGGACCACGGGTCGGGCTGGGTCTGGCGGAGTCCCAACGAGATGCGCTGCTGCTGCATGTCGATCTTGAGGATCATCGCCTCCACCTGATCGCCTTCGTTGACGATCTCCTTGGGGTGGCGGACACGCTTGGTCCAGCTCATCTCGCTGACGTGGATGAGGCCCTCGAGGCCGGGTTCGATCTCGACGAACGCGCCGAAGGGGGTGAGGTTCGTGACGGTGCCCGTGATGCGCTGGCCGATGCTGTAGTGCGCCAGCACGTTCTCCCACGGGTCGGCCACGAGCTTCTTCATGGAGAGGTTGATGCGTTCGCGCTCGAGGTCCATGTCGAGGACCTCGACCTTCACCATGTCGCCCAGCTTGACCACGTCGCGTGGGTGGCTGAAGCGGCCGTGCGTGAGCTCGGAGCGGTGCACCAGGCCGTCGACGCCGCCCAGGTTGACGAACACCCCGAAGTCGGTTACCTCGACGACCTCGCCCTCGAGGCGAGCGCCGGGTTCGAGCTTCTTGAGCGTGTCCTCCTTGAGGTGGGCCATCTCGTCTTCGAGGATGGCGCGGCGCGAGATGATGACGCGGTTGCGGCGCCGGTTCAGCTCGATGATCTTGACCTTCATGCGGCGGCCCACGTAGGGCGCCAGGTCGTTCACGCGGCGCACGTCCACCTGGCTGGCGGGCAGGAAGGCGCGCACGCCCAGGCTGGCCACGAGGCCGCCCCTGACCTTCTCGACGATCTCCACCTCGACGGGCTTGCCGTTCTCGTGGATGTCCTGGAGGAGGTTCCAGGCGCGCTCCTGGTCGGCGCGCTTCTTGGAGAGCGTGATGGTGCTGTTGGGGATGTCGGACCTGACGACGTACACCTGGATGTCGTCGCCGGGCTTGAAGTACTTGGCGGCCTCTTCGGCGTTCGACTCGTGCTCGAAGAGCTGGTTGTAGGGCAGCATGCCCTCGATCTTGGCGCCGACGTCGACGACGATGCCTTCCTGCGCCAGCATGATGACCTGGCCGGTGGTGATCATGCCGCGGTGAACGGGCTTGCGTGCCAGCAGCTCGTCGCTGGCGGCGAGCACGTCCTCCATGCTGATCTCGTC
>JACFNR010000051.1 GCA_019454765.1 Trueperaceae bacterium
CCCTGGCGTCCCTCTGCACGCCCACCCCCCCGCCGGCCCCCGGTCGGGGGCCGCGGCCTCGGCCGCGGGGGGGGGCGGGGTGCGAGCCCCCCCCGCCCCGACCGGGCCCGAGCCGTCCGTTGCGACGGGCGGTGGCGTCCGGCGACCAACACGTCGCGACCCGACGGCCACGCACGCCCGCGACGCCACGGTTCGATCGAGGAACGTATCTTGCTTACCTTCATTACCAGACGGCTGTTGATGCTCCCCGTCGTGTTCGTCGGGGTGACATTGGCCATCGTGCTGCTCATGCAGCTGCTATCGCCCTACCAGCGAGCCGCCGCCTACGTGCAGTCCGAGCAGCAGATCCGCAACATCGACGCGATCATCAAGGAGTTCGGGCTCGAGGACCCGTGGTACCAGCAGTACAGCCGCTGGGTCGGCCAGGTGTTCAAGGGCAACCTCGGCTACTCGCGCACGTCGCGTGAGCCCGTGCTCACCACGCTCAAGAAGCGCTTCCCCGTCACGCTCGAGCTGGCGCTCCTCGCCATCGCGCCGGTGCTGGGCGTTGGCATCTCGATGGGGACGGCGGCCGCCCTGAACCGCGACAAGGCCGTCGACCAGATCACGCGCGTGGTCTCGATCGTGGGCTGGTCCCTGCCCACCTTCGTGCTTGGCATCTGGCTGTTGGTAATATTCTACGGCTGGTTGGGGTGGTTCCAACCCGGCAGGGTGTCGACCGCCACGGCCGTCTCGCTGGCGGGCACGAGCTCTGGCTTCGCCAGCTACACCGGCATGCTCCTCATCGACTCGATCCTCAACTGGCGCTGGAACGTCTTCTGGGACGCCTTGCGTCACATGGTGCTGCCCGTGGTGACGCTGGCGGTCGTGCTGAGCGCCCAGATCATGCGGGTGATGCGTTCGTCGCTCCTCGACGCCCTCGGCCGCGACTACGTCAGGACCGCGCGGGCCAAGGGTCTGCCGGAGCGCGTCGTGACGCACAAGCACGCGCGCCGCAACGCCCTCATCCCCGTCATCACCCTCTCCGGCTTCGTTCTCATCGGGTTGATCAACGGCGTCGTCATCACGGAGACGATCTTCAACTACCCGGGACTCGGCCAGTGGGCGGCCTCGGCGGCGGTCAACCTCGATTACGCCTCGGTGCTCGGCTTCGCCATCTTCACGGCGATGATGGTCGTCTTGGCCAACCTGCTCGTCGACGTCCTCTACGGGGTGGTCGACCCGCGCATCAGGTACGAGTGACGTGACGGAGGCCCCAGCCACCCCCGCGGCCCTCGAGGCCCCCGACCACCAGCTCGACACCCCGGCCCGGAAGGGCAAGGCGTGGAAGCGCTTCAGGCGCAACCCGCTGGCCATAGTGGGTCTGGTGATGCTCGTCGCCTTCGTCCTGCTCGGAGCGTTCGCTCCCGTGATCACCGAGTTGCCAAGGAGCTGCCTGCGCGACCTCGGCCTCACGGCGGCCACGCAGCACGACTACCGCAACCCCGTCAAGCCGGCCTTCTGGCGCGCCATCTTGGTCCCGCCGAAGTCGTGCTTCACCATCGCCAGGGTGGGGTTCAGCAGCCAGCCCGGCAGCGCCGCCAGCACCGGCACGGTGCTCGGTACCACCAGCGGCGGCTACGACATCTTCTACGGACTCGCCTGGGGCACGCGCACCGCCTTCAAGGTGGGCCTCATCGTCGTCGGCCTGGCCTTCCTGGTGGGGGTGTTCGTCGGCTCCCTGTCCGGTTACGTGGGCGGGGTGCTCGACAACGCGGTCATGCGCTTCACGGACATCGTGATCTCGCTCCCGAGCCTCGTGGTGGCCCTCGTCGTGGTGATGGTCCTCGGCAAGTCGATCGAGAACATCATGCTGGCCATCGCCGTCACGGCGTGGCCGTCGTACGCGCGACTCATGCGCGGCGAGGTACTCCGCATCAAGGAGGAGGAGTACGTGGCCGGTGCCCGCGCCATCGGCCGGCGCCCCCTCGGCATCATCGCCCGCCACGTGCTTCCCAACGCGATCGGGCCCATCGTCATCGTCGCCAGCCTCGACATCGGCTCGGTGGTTCTCACCGCCGCCGCCCTGTCGTTCCTTGGGCTCGGCGCCGAGATCGGCTACGCCGACTGGGGACAGATGATCTCGTTCGCGCGCGACTGGATCCTTGGGCTGCCGGGCCAACCGTTCCACTTCTGGTACGTGTCGTTCTGGCCGGGTCTCATCATCCTGCTCTTCGTGCTCGCCTGGAACCTGCTCGGCGACGCCTTCCGTGACGTGCTCGACCCTCGCACCGAGTGACGTGGCGCCGCCCCAAGGGCGCCGGCGCTGGCTCACTCTGAGGCGGCGGACGCTGCCGCCGCCGCCGCCTCGCGGCCGTTGAGGTCGAGGAGGAAGGCCGTCAACTGCCAGTACTCGCGCGGCGACTGTCTCCCCGGCTCGTAGCGCGGCATCGTGTGGGAGAGGTACGCCCACAACGCGTCGGGCGAGGCGGTCGCCGCCAGCGGCGCCGGCGCCCCCGCCGTCGGCACGAGCGGCGGCGGAACGCCGATGGAGAACATGTCGTTGTCGACGAGCGGCTCGGCGAGGGACTGCACGGCGCGGTTGTTCGGCTTGTGGCAGCGCGTGCAGTGACGGTCCCCTGGAGGGAACGCCAGCCTCGCCTCGTCGATGCCGCGCCCGCTCGCGCCGTGACAGACGGCGCAGTTGAGCGCGTAGAGCCGCGCTCCGCCCGCGACGGCTTCGGCGGTGGGGGCGACGGGCGCGCTGGGCGAGTCGACTTGCGCCGCCGCCACGAGCGTCGCGGCCGCGACGACCACTAGGAGCGCCGTCAGGCCGCGAGGGGCGGTCAGGCCCGACCGCCGCGCCGCCGCGCGCGCCAAACCGACTCAGCTCTCGTTCGCGGCGTTCCCGGCGTCCCCGGCGGCACGGTCGGTGGCGGGGTCGGTGGTGGGGTCGGCGGTCTGCTCGCTGGCGTTCTCAGTGGCCACCGAACCCGCGTCACCGGCGGCGCTCGGGTCGGTCGCCGCGCCTTCCGCCGAGGAGGCGCCGGGCGCCCCAACCGTCGGCGCCGCGCCGCTGGTCGCGGCGGCAGCCGCGGGCGCGGGGGTAGTCGCGGTCGTGGTGGCCGCGGTGCTGGCTGCGCCGGCGCCGGAGGCCGGCTCGCTGCCGTGGCGGCCCTGCAGCGCCTTGACGAGGAAGTACACCAGACCGGCGACGATGGCGACCGGCACCACGAAACGGAGCAACAGCCATAGCAACCCGGCGATCGCCTTGAGGAGGAGCCCTCCGAGCGAGAGCAACCAACCGACCACCCACAACAAGCCGGTTCCGATCAGGAGAGCGACGAGGCCGAAGACGACCAGCTCCACGACTTCTTGTAGGGAGCGCTTCATGGCGGCAGTATAGCAGCCGCTTCCGGGCGGGGCCGGTACGGTTAGACTGCCCCCCGTGACCCGGGAAGGCGTCAAGCACGCTAAACGGAGCGGCTCCCGCCGGGAGGTCGTGACGGTCGAGCGGACCGTCCACGGCGGGGTCGCCCTCGCCCGCACCGGGTCGGGGGAGGTGGCGCTGGTCGCCGGCGCCCTGCCCGGCGAGACCGTCGAGGCCGAGCTGCGCCGCGAGAGGGGTGTGTGGCAGGGGCGCTCGCTCGGCGTCGTCGTCGCCAGCCCCGACCGGGTGCCGGCGCACGCCCACCCCGGCCTCGACTTCTCGTTCATGACGTACGAGCGCCAGCTGATCGAGAAGCGCGCCGTCGTGGTCGATGCGCTTGCCCGCGCGCGCGCACCCTTGCCGGCCGCGACCGACGTGGATCAGGTCGTGCCGGCGCCGGCGGACTGGGGCTACAGGAACACCGTCCAGCCAGCCGCCGCCCGCGGTGGCCTCGGCTACCGACGCCCGGCGAGCCACGAGGTCGTCGTCCTGGACGAAGATCCCACCGCCACCGCGGCCGTCAACGCCGCCTGGAGCGCGGTCACCGAGCTAGGGGGGCACCGTGGAGCCGGGGTGCGGGAAGTAGCGATCCGCGCGAACGACGCGGGCGAGGCACTCGTCGCCTTGGTCTCAGACGCGCCGGAAAGGGCGCTGCTCGATCTCGCTCACGCCCTTGTCCGGGGTGGCGTCACCGGCGTGAGCTACGCGCCGCACGACGCACGCGGCAGGTTCCGGTCGGGCGCCACGCGCCTCGCGGGCGAGCGCTTCGTCCGCCAACGGTACGGACGTGTGACCCTCACGGTGAACGCCACCTCGTTCGCGCAGCCGAACGCCCGCGCGGCCGGCGCCCTCTACGAGGAGCTGGCGCGCTGGGCAGGCGACGGTGGGACCGCTGTGGAGCTCTACGCCGGCGGGGGCGCCATCGCCTTCCACCTCGCGGAGCGCTTCGGCCGGGTGCTCGCGGTCGAGATCGACAGGGCCGCCGTCGCGCGCGGCCTCCGCGACTTGGAGCGCCTCGGCATCGGCAACGTGGAGTTCGTCAGGCAGGACGCTCGCGCCGTCGCCGTCCCGGCAGGCGCGGAGCTCGTCGTCGTCGACCCGCCGAGGGCGGGTCTGTCCGCGGACGCGCGCGCCGCGATCGCGGCCGGCCCGGCGGCGCGCCTGATCTACGTGAGTTGCGACCCCGCGACCTGGGCGCGCGACGTCGCCGACCTGGCCCGCCGGGGCCTCGTCCTCGAGCGCGCGGTGCCCTACGACTTCTACCCGCAGACGCACCACGTGGAGCTCCTATCCCTCCTGACACGCGCCTGAACTCCGGCGGGGCTACACTCGACGGCATGCTCGCCAAACGGATCATCCCCTGCCTCGACGTACACGCCGGACGAGTCACCCGCGGTCAGCAGTTCGGGCGCGCGGAGCTCGGTGAGCTGGCCGACGTGGGCGACCCCGTCGCCCTGGCATTGCACTACAACGCCGAGGGCGCCGATGAGCTCGTGCTGTACGACATCACGGCCACAAGCGAGGGCAGGGGGAACATCCTCGACGTCGCCGCCAGGGTCGCCGAACGCTGCTTCATGCCCCTCACCATCGGCGGCGGCGTGCGGGAACTGGCCGACGTGCGCGCCCTGACGCTGGCCGGCGCCGACAAGGTCTCCGTCAACTCCGCTGCCGTCGCGGACCCGGAGCTCGTGCGCCGCGCCGCCGACGCCTTCGGGTCGCAGGCGATCGTCCTGTCCATCGACGTCAAGCGTGGGGCCGGCGGAGGCTGGGAGGTGTACGTCGCCGGTGGGCGGCGCGCGACCGGGCTGGAGATGACCGCCTGGGCGGAGCGCGGCCAGGCGCTCGGCGCCGGCGAGATCGTGCTGAACAGCATCGACGGTGACGGCATGGGCTCCGGCTACGACCTCGCGGCGCTCAGGGCGCTCAGGGCCGCGGTCGACGTTCCGATCGTCGCCTCGGGCGGGGCGGGTAGCGCCGAGGACATGCGCGACGCCCTGCTGACGGGGGTGGACGCGGCCCTGGCGGCGGGCATATTCCACCGTGGCGAGGTGAGTATAGGCGCCGTCAAGCGCGTCTGCCGCGAGGCGGGGCTACCGGTGCGCGAGGTGGCGGCGTGACCGAGCTGACCTTCGGCGCCGACGGGCTGGTGCCCGTCGTGACCCAGTCCGTCACCGACCAGGCGGTCCTGATGCTGGCCTACGCGGACCGGGCGGCCCTCGAGCTCACCCTGCTGACGGGCGAGGCGCACTACTTCAGCCGCTCGCGGCGCGAGTTGTGGCGCAAGGGCGCCACCAGCGGGAACACGCAACGCGTGGTCGAGGTGCGGTACGACTGCGACGGCGACGCCCTGCTCTACCTGGTCGACGAGAGCGGGCCGGCGTGCCACACCGGGGCGCGCAGCTGCTTCTTCGGGACCCTGCCCGGGCCCGGCCTGGCGCCCGCGGCGGGCGCGGCCGGCGCCGAGCTGGGCGCGGCCCTGGCCGAGCTGCAGGGCGTCGTCGCGGACCGCTTGACGCGCCTGCCGGAGGGCTCCTACGTCCGCCGGCTGCACGAACGGGGAGTGGGGTACGTGGCGCAGAAGGTGGTCGAGGAGGCGGGCGAGGTCGTCGTCGCCGCGCTCCAGGAGCGGGACGACGAGCTCGTCGGGGAGGCCGCGGACCTGCTGTTCCACCTGAGCGTGCTGTTCGCCGAGCGCGGCGTCGGGCTCGAGCGGGTCGCCGCCAAGTTGACGGAGCGGCGGCGCGGCTAGGACCGGCCGAGCCGCGCGACGGCGCCGTAGCGCCGGCCGGAGCTAAGCGGTCGGTCGGTGGCGTAGGCTACCGCGAGGGGCGGCGCCGGCGCCGCCCGCGGTGCGCGATGCCCAGACCCAGACGCCTGCTCCGACTCCCACTCCTCGCCGCCATCGCCGTGCTCGTGGCCGCCGCCTGCGCGCCGGCGGCGGGGGGCGACGAGTTGGCGCGAGCCGGGGCCGCGAGGTCCACGAGCGCCGGGTCGCCGCTGGACGGCATCGGGTACTTCGGCGTCGAGGCGGCCACCCCCACGAGGCCGCGGCCGGCAGACGCGCCCGACCTGGTGATCATCGCCTTCTCGGGGCACTGCGGGCTGGTGTGCGACACGCGCAGCACCTGGTCCTACCTCGACCGCTCCACCGACAGCACGGGCGGCGTGGCGGTCCTCGACGGCATCAAGCGGGCGTACGAGCGGCTCGGTTTCGGCCGCATCGAGGTCTTCGGCGTATCGTCTTTCGTGACCAGCCATTACAGCTCCATCAGCGGGAAGATCGAGGCGGGCTACCTCCAGGCGCAGGCGTACCTCGACGAGGTGCGGGCGAACTGGATCGACGGCGTGGCCGACCCGACGCGCGTGGTGCTGGTGGGCCACTCGCACGGTACCGTCTGGGCGTCGCTCTTGGCCATGAACAACCTCGACGTGACCTTCGACTCCTTCGTCGCGCTCGACGCCATCTGCTGGATGTGGTGGAACAAGCACAAGGGTTACGTCAAGGAGACGTTCGTCGACGGTCCGTGGACCATCCCGTTCCCTCTCGACCAGGGCGACCCGTGCGGCACCCTGGCCGTGCCGGGGCAGGCCGGGCGCATGAACATCAACGATGTCGTGCCGGCCAACGTCATCTACGGCCTCGAGGTGCGCACCAGCTTCCGCCTGCTGTCGCTCGATCCGAACGTGCTCGCCGACGACGACGTGAACGTTCGTATCAACGGTACCCGTTCGAACATCTGGGGGATCACGGCCACCGAGTCGCACTCCGACCTCGGCCGGCACTACAACCGGTCGATCAGCTGGGTCGCCGCCATGCTCGAGGCGCTCGGAGCGCCGGACCACGGCGCGTACCCCATGGCGTCGTTCGTGTTGCCCGCGCCACCGGCGGGCTTCGAGTACCGCGGCGGCGAGCTCACCCCGACCTCCCCCTGAACCGCGGGGCCGCCGTTACACCGGCACGTGCGTACAACGCCGCACGCCGGCGCCGGGCGGCGCCATAGTGTGGCATGGCGAAGTCCAGCAGCGGCACCCCCTCCACAGGCGACCGTGCGGAAGCGGCCGCCCGACAGGACACCCTCGACCAGGCGGGGCCCGCGCGTCCCGTCAGGGCCGGCGGCCTGGAGGCCGCCCTCGTGCTCGACATGGTGAGGGTGACGGAGCAGGCGGCCATAGCCGCCAGCCGCGTGGCGGGCAAGGGAGACCCGGACCTGGTCGACCAGGCGGGCGTCGACGCCATGAGGTTGGTGCTGAACGAACTGCCCATCGCCGGCGAGATCGTGATAGGCGAGGGGGAGCGGGACGAGGCGCCGATGCTCTACATCGGCGAGCGCGTCGGCCAGGCCGGCGACGACGACTGGCAGGTCGACATCGCCGTCGACCCCGTCGAGGGCACGAACATCACGGCCCGCATGGTGAACGGCTCGGTGGCCGTCATCGCCATGTCGGAGCGCGGCGGCCTCTTCCAGGCGCCCGACACCTACATGGAGAAGCTGATCGTCGGGCCGCCCGCCAAGGGGCGCGTCGACCTCACCTGGCCGGTGGCCGCCAACCTGCGCGGCGTGGCCCTGTCGCTCGACCGCGCCGTCGACGACCTGACGGTCGTGATACTCGACCGACCGCGGCACGAGCAGCTCATCCGGGAGGTGCGCGACGCGGGCGCGCGCGTGAAGCTGATCGGCGACGGCGACGTCATCGCCGCGCTGGCCGCCGCCGTGCGCGGCACGAACGTGCACGCCGTCATGGGGATCGGCGGCGCGCCGGAGGGGGTGCTGGCGGCGGCGGCCCTCAAGTGCCTGGGGGGCGAGATCCACGGCCGCTTCAAGCCGCGCAACGACGACGAACGGCGCCGCCTCGAGGCTGCCGGCGCCAGCGAGGACCGCGTCTACCGCACCGAGGAGCTGGCTCCTGGCCAGAACATCGTCTTCAGCGCCACCGGCATCACCGACGGCGACCTCCTGCGGGGCGTGAAGTTCTTCAAGAACGGGGCCCGCACGCACAGCATCACCATGGGCTACCGCTCGCGCGCGATCCGCTTCACGGACTCTGTCCACCTGCTCGGCGACGGGGCGCGCGTGACCATCCAGGTGTGAGGGTCGGCGGCGCCGGGCATGCCAGTGGTGCCGGACGGGCCGGCGGGGGCGGGGTGGCCGCTACTCTTCGACGTCGCGCCTGGTCGTGTCGGTGAGGACCGCGGCGCCCTCCGGCGAGGCGGCCCATTCCCTGAAGGCGGCGAGGGCGCGGCCGCGGTGGCTTACCCGCCGCTTCTGCGCGATGCCCGCCTCGGCGAAGCTCAGGCCGAGTTCGTTGCTGCCGAAGATGGGGTCGTAGCCGAAACCACCGGCGCCCCGCGGTCCCTGCAGGATGCGCCCCTCGCTTACGCCGCGGAACGCCTCCACCGCGCCCGCCGGCGTGGCGAGCACGATGACGCACACGAACCTGGCCGTCCTGGCCGGGTCGGGCACGTGCCTGAGGCGCTGCAGCAGGTGCGCCATGCGCTCGCCGTCGGTCAGGCCGGGCCCGCCGAAGCGGGCCGTGTACACGCCGGGGGCGCCGCCCAAGGCGTCGACCTCGAGCCCCGAGTCGTCGGCCAGGGCAGGGAGACCGCTGGCGGCCGCCACGTGGCCGGCCTTGATGAGGGCGTTCTCCTCGTAGCTGGCACCCGTCTCGTCCGGGAAGGCGCCGACCCCCGCCTCCGCGGCCGTCACGAGCTCGAAGGCCGTGCCCAGCGCCTCCTGGAACTCGCGGACCTTGCCGGCGTTGAGGGTGGCCACCGCCAGGCGCGTCACCGCAACTGGCCCCGCACGCTCGTCAACAGCCGCTCCACCGCCGCCACCCCGGCGGCCACGAGCGCCACGTAACGTTCGGCGGCCACGGGCCCCTCCTCGCTGCCGCCCTGGACCTCGAGGACCTTGCCGTCCGCCGTGGCCACCACGTTGAGGTCGAGCTCGGCGGCGGCGTCCTCGCGGTGGTCGAGGTCGATGCGGGTCTCGCCGTCGACCACGCCGACGCTCACCGCGGCGATCTCGTGCCGCAGCGGCCACTCCGCCAGTTCGCCCGCGAACACGAGCCGGTCGGCCGCCTGGTGCAGCGCGGCGTAACTCGCGAGGATGGCCGCGCAGCGCGTGCCGCCGTCGGCCACGAGCACGTCCGCGTCGAGGGTGATGGTCTTGCCCCTGAACAGCGCGAGGTCGACCGTGCTGCGTAGCGCCCTGCCCATGAGCCGCTGGATCTCCTGGGTGCGGCCGGAGGCGTACAGCCGCTCGCGCGCCACGCGCTCCTTCGTGCTGCGCGGCAACAGGGCGTACTCCGCCGTGAGCCACCCGCCCTTGTGCGGCGCCCCGCGCATGTGGGGCGGCAGCTTGGCCTCGATCGTCACCGTCGCCAACACCACCGTCCGCCCCCAAGTAACGAGCGCGGAGCCCTCCGCGTGTGGGTTGTACCCGAGCTCCACCGTCACGGGCCGCAGCTCGGCCGCGCCCCTACCGACCCGTTCCACGGGGCTCACGACCCGACCCGCCGACCGCCGCGCTGCGGCGCCCGCGCCGTCACGGCCGCAGCTCCCGGCGGCGCGCCAGGCGCGCCACGTCGAGGTGCTCGGCGACCACGCCCGTCACCCCCAGAACGCGCGCGCTATGCGCGAACGTGGTCACGTCGCCCGTCACGAGGTAGGCGGCGCCACCGGTTCGGCCGCGGGGCGCGGCGAGTCCCATGGCGGCCAGGTCGCGGGCCACCACGGCCGCCACCTCGGCGGCGGAGTCGATCAACGGGAGCTCGTCCCCGAGCACGCTTCGCAGCACGCCCTTGAGGGCAGGGTAGTGCGTGCAGCCGAGGATGAGCGCGTCGAGCTCCGGGCGGTCGGCCAGGTAGTGGCGCGCGACGAGGCGGGCGATCTCCGTGCCTTCCCCGACCGCCAGGCCCTCCTCGACCAGGGGCACGAACAGGGGGCACGCCCGCCCCCACGTGGCGCGCCCCGCGGCCTCCAGCCGGTCCTGGTAGACCCTGGCGCCGACCGTGCCGACGGTGCCAAGCACCCCCACCCGTCCGCCGGGGGAGGCGCGCAGCGCCGCCTCGACGCCGGGTTCGACGACGCCCCAGAGGGGCACGGTGGCGGTGGAGGCCAACCCGGGCAGGGCGGCGGCGGAGGCCGTGTTGCAGGCCACCACGATCCCCTTGACGCCGCGATCCACCAGCTCCGCCACGATCTCCGCGGCGAAGCCGCGCACCATGCCGAGCGGCTTGGAACCGTAGGGCACGCGGGCGGTGTCGCCAAGGTAGATGAACGTCTCGTCGGGCAGGGCGGCGCGCAGCGCTGTCAACACCGTCAGGCCGCCGACCCCCGAGTCGAACACTCCGAGGGGGGCGAGGTCGCGGCGCGGCACGCGCAGAGCTTACCACCGCCCAGGTCGTGCCCCTGACGTGGCGGGGCCCCCGTGCGACCGGGGGCCCCGTGATGCGGACGTGGCGGAGAGGGAGAGATTCGAACTCTCGGTGCAGGTTGCCCCACACACACGCTTTCCAGGCGTGCTCCTTAAACCACTCGGACACCTCTCCGCGAGCGGGCGCCGAGCCGCGGCGCCAGTGGCGACAGGGCAACACGGAGTGTAACAGTCGACCCGTGGGCGGTCAACGAACCGAGCGGTCGTGGCGAGGCCGGTGCTGCTGGCCGAGGGGCGGGGCCGCGCCTGGTTCATGCGACACAAGCCCCCGCGTCGGTCACTGGATAGACTCGGGGCCAAGCGCAGGACCATCACGGAGGCGAGATGCTGAAAGACAGGATATTTCTGCTGAACACCCCGGAGGCCGTCGAGGCGTTCGTGGACCGCTACCCCACCAGCGTCATCTACAAGGCCGGCACGTGCCACAAGACGATGCAGGGCTTCGGCTTCGTGCAGGAGCAGCTCGAGGGTCGCGAGGACCTCATGTGCGGCGTGATCCGCGTGGTGGAGGCGCGGGCGGCGAGCAACCTCGTGGCCGAGCGCACCGGCGTCGTCCACGAGTCGCCGCAGGTGATCCTCTTCCAGGACGGCGCGCCCGTGTTCGACGTCGACAACTGGGACATCACGCCGGAGGCGCTCGCCGCGGGCTTCGCCAAGGTCCCGGTGGGCGAGCCTGTCGCGGCGCCGACCGCCACCGCCGGCTCGGACCTCGGACCCTACTTCGACGTCCTGGAGAAGTACCTGGCCGGGAGCATCGACGACGCGCAGTTCGAGCACACCTACACCTACATGTTCCGGGGCGACGCCACGCTGCGTCCCGGCGACGAGGTCGAGATCCTCAACTCCATCTTCGGCGACGTCGACCAGCACATCAACATGCACCTGATGATGGCGGGTAAGGCCGACAACTCCCAGCTGCGCCTGCGGGCGCAGACGGCCTACGACCGCCTGCGGGAGCTCGTGAGCGCGCGCGCCTGAGGTCGCTTGGCCGCGATCGCGGCCGTTGACGGGTCGCCGCCCGCGGGGATCCCGCCGGCGGCGACCTTGCGCTAACCCGGACCCGCGGGCGCCGGGAGCCGCCTAGTCGCGGCGGCGCTCGGCGTCGAGGAAGCGGTCGAAGGCGTCGGGCTCGGCCTTGCGCGGCGTCACCGTCGCCCGGGCGGGCGTAGGTGCCGGCGCGTCGGGACCGGCGTGTCCGGCTGCCCTCTGGCCCGGGTCCCGGTCGCCGCCCTCGTCCGTGTCCACCACGCGCGGCCGTCGCGCCCCGGTGCCGGAGCGGTCGGCACGGGGTGCGGCCTCGGCGGCGTCCGGCTGGGGGCGGAGCCACGGCAGGTCGGCGGCGCGTCGCGGCGTGACTCGACCGCGCTCGTGAACGCCCGGTTGGGGGGTGGCGCCCGCGACCGCTCGTCCGGTCGTGCCCGCGGTGGCGCCGACAGCCTCGCCCGATCCGCTGCCCGCTCTAGCGCCGGCACCCGCGTGGCCGGCGCCGGCGCGGTCCGCGGCGAGCGCCTGCCGGCGCCGCGTGCCCATGGTGAGGGCCGCCCACACCGTCAACGACAGGGCGAGCACGATGAAGAAGAGCAGCAGGACCAGGACGGCGAGCGCGTTCACGACAAGAGGATAGACCGTGGGTGGCCGGCTGGGCGACGCGCGTGTGCCCCGCAGGTGGGGGGCTGGGCCGTCGTCACTCGCTCCTGGCCGAGAGCAGGTCGCACAGCATGGCCGTGTCCACGTTGCCGCCGGACGCGACGACCACCGTCGGGCCGGGGAGGAGCTCGATCCCGTCGACGCTCCCCTCGCGCAGGAGGCGCCTGAGGGCGGCCAGCGAGATGGCGCCGGTCGGCTCCACCACCAGGCGACCCGCCGTGACGTAATGCCGCACGGCGGCGGCGATGGCGTCCTCGCCCACGGTGACGACCCCGGCGAGGTAACGCGAGAGCATGGCGAAGTTGAGCTTGCCGATGCTCTGGCTCCTGACCCCGTCGGCGATGGTGCGCGTGACCCTGTCGGGCCCCCAGGCCCGCAACTCGCCCGCGGCCAGCGACTCCTTGGCGTCGGCGGCGAGTTCCGGCTCCACGCCGACGACCTGGGCCCCCGGCACGAGCGACCGGATGGTGACGGCGACCCCCGAGGCCAGGCCACCGCCGCCGATGGGGACCAGCACGTTCTTCACGTCCGGCAGGTCCTGGGCGATCTCGAGCCCGACCGTCCCCTGGCCCGCGACGATCCAGGGGTGATCGAAGGGCGGCACCGGCGTGGCCCCCTCGCGCGCCGCGATCTCTCTCACGGCCGCCTCCCGCGCCTCCTGCGTGTTCTCGCAGCGCACGACGGTCGCCCCGAGCGCCTTCGTGTTGGCGACCTTGACGGCCGGTGCGCCCGCCGGGATGACGATGGTCGCCTTGACGCCGAAGCGCTTGGCGGCGGCGGCCACGCCCTGCGCGTGGTTGCCGCTCGAGTGCGCCACGACGCCCTTCGCCCTCACCTCGGCCGGCAGCGACGCCAGGAAGTTGGTGGCGCCGCGGATCTTGAACGAGCCGATGGCCTGCAGCCCCTCGGGCTTCACGAAGAGGGGGAAGGGGCAGTCGGGCAACGTCAACGGCAGGAGGGGGGTGCGGCGCACGGCGTCGCCGAGCCGCGCCTGCGCGGCCTCGACGTCCGCGAGCTGCGGCTCGCCCAACGAGACGGGTTCCACGCTCACGTCGGTCATGCCACCCTATCTACCACGGGCCGGGCGGAGCCGGTCAGGCGCCGTGGACCGACAGGAACGATCCCAGCTCCGCCGCCGTCGGTAGGGCCGGGATGGCGCCGAGCCGCAGCGTGGCGAGCGCTCCGCACGCGTTGGCGCGACGCAGCAGGGGGCGCAGCGCGGCCGGCTCGGCGAGCGCCGCCGCGTCCTGGGCCAGCCCCGCCAACAGTCCCGCCACGAAGGCGTCGCCAGCGCCCGTCGTGTCGAGCGCCTCGACCCCGAACCCCGGCACGTGGCCGTGGCGGCCGTCGGGAAGGTGGTAGCTGGCGCCCGCCGCGCCGTGCGTCACGACCAGCAGGCGCGTGGCTTCGCGCAGCAGGGACGCCGCCTCCGCCGTGCCCGTGCCGCCGGCCAGGAAGTCGAGCTCGTCGAGGCTCACCTTGACCACCTCGCACTGCGCCAGCGCGGCCAGGGCGCCCGCCCGGGCCTGCCGCGGGCCGGGCCAGGCGTCGAGCCGCAGGTTGACGTCGAGGGAGCGAAGCGCCCGCGCGGCGCCCGCCACCCGGAGCGCGTGCAGGCTCGCTTCTCGCGCCGGGCCGCCTACCAGGGAGAGCGTCCCAAGGTGCAGGACGGTCGCGGCGGCCAGGTAGTCGTCGTCGAGTTCTTCTGGCGCGAGGAACTGGTCGGCGGAGGGGTGGCGGTAGAAGAGGAACTCCCGCTCGCCGTCCGCGGCCAGGCTCACGAAGGCGAGGCCGGTGCGGTGCATCGGGTCGCGGCGCATGCGGGAGGTGTCGACGCCGGCGCCCCGCAGTGAGGCTTCGAGGTGGTCGCCGAACGCGTCTGCGCCGACCTTGCCGACGAAGCCGGCCCTGACCCCCAGGCGGGCCGCCCCCACCGCCACGTTGGCCGGCGCCCCGCCGGCGGCGCGCACGAACCTGACGGCGTCCTGCAGGGCGACGCCCTTATCCTCGGCGACGAGGTCGACGAGGGCCTCCCCCAGGCAGACGAGCGTGACGGGTGCGAGCGGGGTCATGCCACAGAAGGTAACTCAAGGTGCCGCTCGGCGCGAGTATCCCGTTTCGTCCGGGGCGAGGCGGGCCAGCGGCTGGGACCGTGATACAACTTGACACTGGATGACGGTGGCGCCCCGGCGCGACCACCGTGGACAGGGCCGCACGCCCCCGCACCACCCCGCGCCGCAGCGCTTAGCCGGAGGGAGGCGGGGTTCTAGGCGTGCCGCCCCTCGCGCCGAGAACGAGATCAGGTGATGAGGTCCCGCACCATGGATGCCAGCGCCGTACCCGGTCAGTTGAACAGTTCCAGCCTCGACTACGTCGAGGAACTCTACCTCCGCTACCTGGAGGAGCCGTCGGCCGTGGGCGAGGCGTGGCAGGCGTACTTCGCCGCCCAGCCGGCACCGGCACCCGGCGCGCGGCCGGCGCTGGGCCCCAGCTTCACGCCCCATAGCCTATTCAACCCCCCCAGCGGTCACACGACCGCTCACCTGGGCGAGGTCGAGGTCGCCGCGGCGCTGCTGCAGCAGAAGCTCGACCGGCTGGTGCGCAACTACCGCGTGCGCGGTCACCGCCTGGCCGACCTCAGCCCGCTCGGGCGCGACCAGTTCGTTGCCCCGGAGCTCGACCCGGCCCACTACGGCCTGAGCGAGGCCGACATGGACCGCCCCGTGCTGGCCGGCACCTTCGCCGGCGCCACCACCGTGCGCGACGTGATCGACGGCCTCCAGGCCACGTACTGCCGCAGCATCGGCGCGCAGTTCATGCACATCGACTCGCTCGAGGTGCGCGTCTGGCTGCAGCGCCGCATGGAGGCGACCCGCAACCGCCTCGCCCTGCCGCGCGACCAGCAGCTGCGCATACTCACCAAGCTGACGGACGCCACCATCTTCGAGGAGTTCCTGCAGAAGAAGTACGTCGGCGCCAAGAGCTTCTCGCTAGAGGGCAGCGAGACGCTCATCCCGCTCCTCGACCTCGCCATCGAGAAGGCCGGGAGCCAGGGGGTGGAGGAGATCGTCTTCGGGATGGCGCACCGGGGCAGGCTGAACGTCCTCGCCAACGTCCTCGGTAAGAACCCCCGCACCATCTTCCGCGAGTTCGACGACGCCGACCCCGAGCTCTACCTCGGCAGGGGCGACGTCAAGTACCACCTGGGCTACTCGAGCGACTGGGAGACGGCGGAGGGCAAGAAGGTGCACCTGTCGTTGGCCTTCAACCCGTCGCACCTCGAGTTCGTCAACACCGTCGTCCTGGGACGCGTGCGGGCCAAGCAGGACCGCCGCGACGACGCGCGCCGCGAGCGGGTGCTCCCCATCCTCATCCACGGCGACGCCGCGTTCATAGGCGAGGGCATCGTGCAGGAGACGCTCAACCTGAGCGGCCTCGTCGGCTACCGGGTCGGGGGCACCCTCCACGTCATCGTGAACAACCAGGTGGGGTTCACCACGGGTCCGCGCCAGGGCCGTAGCACCACGTACGCGTCCGACATCGCCAAGATGCTCCAGAGCCCCATCTTCCACGTCAACGGCGAGGACCCCGAGGCCGTCGCCCAGGTCATCGAGCTGGCCATGGACTTCAGGCACGAGTTCAAGCGCGACGTGGTGATTGACATGTACGCCTACCGGCGCTTCGGGCACAACGAGACCGACGAACCGTCGTTCACGCAACCCGTCATGTACGAGAAGATCCGCCGGCGCAGCGGGGTGCGCGAGTCGTACCTCGATCACCTACTGCGACTCGGCGAGGTCAGCCAGGCCGACGCCGAGCGCATCGCCGACGAGCGGCGCACCCACCTTGAGGCGGAGCTCTCCGTGGCGCGGAGCGGCGACTTCAAGCTGCAGTACTCCACGCTCGAGGGCGTGTGGCACGACTACCAGGGCGGGGCCGACGACGCGCTTCCCGATCCGGAGACCGGCATCGCCAAGGGCGACGCCAAGCGGTGGCTCAGGCTCCTCACGCAGGTGCCGGCCGACTTCAAGCTGAACTCGAAGATCGCGCGGCAGCTCAAGACGCGCGAGGCCATGGCCGACGGCGAGGTCCCCCTCGACTGGGCGGCGGGCGAGGCGTTGGCCCTCGCCAGCCTCGTCGCCGGTGGCGTGAGGGTCCGGTTCAGCGGCCAGGACGTGGAGCGCGGCACCTTCAGCCACCGGCACGCCGTGTTCCACGACGCCGGCGACGGCCACGAGTACGTGCCCATGAGCGCGGTGGAGGCCCACCCCGGGCTCTTCGACATCCACAACTCGCCCCTGTCGGAGACGGGCGTGCTCGGCTTCGAGTACGGCTACAGCCTCGACGCCCCCGACGGGCTGGTGCTGTGGGAGGCGCAGTTCGGCGACTTCGCGAACACCGCCCAGGTGATCATCGACCAGTTCATCGCCAGCGCCGAGGAGAAGTGGTCGCGCCTGTCGGGCCTGGTCATGCTGCTGCCGCACGGCTACGAGGGCCAGGGGCCTGAGCACTCCAGCGCGCGCCTCGAGCGTTACCTGCAACTCTGCGCCGAGGACAACATGCAGGTCGTCTACCCCACGACCCCGGCCCAGATCTTCCACCTGCTGCGGCGCCAGGTCGTGAGGCCTTACCGCAAGCCGTTGGTCGTGATGGCGCCCAAGAGCCTGCTGCGCCACCCGCGAGCGACGAGCTCGCTCGAGGAGCTGGCGCGCGGCAAGTTCAGGCGCGTCATCGGCGACCACGACGTGGACGCGAAGGGCGTGAGCAGGATCCTGCTCACCAGCGGCAAGGTCTACTACGACCTGCTGGCGGAGCGCGAGAAGCGCGGAGCGACCGACGTGGCCATCGTGCGCCTCGAGCAGTTGTACCCGCTCCACCTGGCACCGCTGGCGGAGGCGCTCGAGGCGTTCCCGGCGGACGCGCCGGTCTACTACGTGCAGGAGGAGGCCGAGAACAACGGCGCCTGGCATCACCTGCTCGTCCGCTTCGGGCGCGAGCTGCTCGGGCGGCCGTTCAGCGGCGTCCACCGCGCGGCCGCGGCGAGTCCCTCCACCGGGTCGGGCGCGGCTCACAAGCTCGAGCAGGCCGACCTGATGCGGCGCGCCTTCGAGACGCGATGACGAACCTCTGGGCGGCACTGGTCGCCGGTATGGGAGATGTGAATGGCAACCGACGTTAAGGTGCCCTCCGCGGGCGAATCGATCAGCGAGGTCTTCATCGGCGCCTGGCTCAAGCAGCCCGGCGACCGCGTCGAGGTCGACGAACCGGTGGTCGAGCTGGAGACCGACAAGGCGACGCTCGACGTGCCCGCGCCCACCGCTGGGGTCCTGCTCGAGGTCCTCAAGAAGGAGGGCGACTCGGCCGCGATAGGCGAGGTCATCGCCCGGATCGACGAGACCGCTGCCGCCGGCCAGGGAGCGCCGGTCGCCGCAGCGACCGGGGGCGCCGCGGCGACCCCGGCGCCCGCCGCGCCGGCGCCGTCCGCG
>JACFNR010000052.1 GCA_019454765.1 Trueperaceae bacterium
GGGTCAGCCCTTGCCGAGCCCGGCCTCGCGGCCCAAGCGCAGCACGTTCTCGACGATGCGGTCGCAGCGCGGCCCGTCGAACGAGAAGGCGCCGCTCAGGTCGGCGTCCACCTTGCCGGCGAGCGCGTCGCGCAGGAGGTTACGGGCGCGGAAGAAGCGGGTGCGTACCGTGGCCTCGGGGATGTCGAGCGCTTGCGCCACGTCGGCGGAGCTCATCTCCTCCACCGCCCTGAGCACGAACACCGTGCGGTAGGGCGTAGGCAGCTTGTCGATGCGCTCCTCGATAATGCCTCGCACCTGCGCGCGAAGCGCCGCCTGTTCGGGACCGTTGTCGTGCTCGTCGGCGAGCGCGGCCTGCATCTTCGGATCGGGCGAGGTCATGGCTTCTTCCAGGGGGACCGTCCGCACCTTGGAGCGGCGCAGGCGGCCGAGCGCTTCGTTCGTGACGATGCGCACGAGCCAGGTCGAGAGCTTGCTCTCGGACCGGAACGAACCGAGACCACGCCAGGCGCGCAGGTACGCGTCTTGCACGGCGTCCTCGGCCTCGGCGTCGCTCCTGAGGATGCTCCGTGCCGTGCGGAACAGCAGCTGGTTGTAGCGCCGCATTATCGCCTCGAAGGCGGCCTCGTCGCCGACGGCGGCTGCGGCCACGAGCGCGGCCTCGCTCTCGTCGACGATCGGTGGCGCGGTCGTGCTCTCGGTGTGACTGACGATGGTGGGCCGCTCCCTTCGGGGTCCGGTGCGAGCAAGGCGGTGGCCGAGTCTACCCGGGGTGAGAGAGGGGCGGGGTCGTCCGAGGTCAGGCGGCGAGCGGTCGGCCGCCCCCGCACCGCGACGGCGTGGCGGTGCGGGGGCCGGCTCGGTCGCCGCCCGGTCGGTGCGGCGGCCGTCGTGGTCGCGTCGACGCGACGCGGCCACCATCGTCAGTCGACGAACCTCTCCGGGAAGGCGGCGATGAGGCCGTCGGTGAGGGCGTCGGCGAGCATCATCATGTGCGCCTCGGCCTTGCCGTACTCCTCGATGCCCTCGGCGAAGTCGCCCTGCAGCAGCGCGGTGGCGTAGACGAGCGTGGTGTCGATGTGGCCCTTGAGCATGTCGCGCACGGTCGCCTGCGGCCAGTGGGAGTTGGCGCCCGCCAGGAAGTCGGCGATCTCCTGTGCGTTCGCGTAGGCCGCGGCGATGGCGGCGTCGGTCTTGGCGCCGTCGCCGCTCTTGGCGGCGCTGACGACGTCGACGGCGGCGGCGATGTGAGCCTGCAGGAGCGCGGTGAGCGCGTCGCCGGCCGCCTCGCCGTAGAACGGCTTGATGGCGTTGCCTATGTCGGCCTGGTTGCTCATCAGCCGCGCGGCCGTGGCCTCGAAAGAGGGCGACTCCGTGGCGAAGGCCGTGACCGCCGCGTAGGTCCACTCCATGTGCTGGGCCCACAGTTCGCGCATGGCGTTGTTGAGGGCAAGGGCGCTTGCGCTGCCGACGATGCGGCCGCTCGCTGCGTGCGCGCCATGCTGGGCGAACGCCGCCGAGGAGCCCGCGGCCAGGAAGATGGCGGCCGCGGCGGCGACGGCGCGGAGGGAACGGGCGGTGGACTGCTTGCGGGGGGTCTGGTCTAGCATCACAACCTCCAAGGTTGGTGGGTCAGGTCCGAGCGAGGTCCCGGTCCGGGGCCTCATGCCCCGTTCCCGCTCGCTCTATCCCTTTAGATGCAGGTCGGGCGCCCGGCGTTCCCGGCTCGTGGTGTCGGGATCCCTCCGACGCCGCGAGCGGACCTCCGGGGTAGTCTCCGAGGATGAGACGCGCACGCACCAAGCTCACGGCGGGCGCCGTAGGTGCGCCGCCGCGCCCGCCGGGGTGGGCACGGGCGGCCTACGCCGCGTGCCTGCTGGCGTTCCTGTGCTGCGGCTGGGTGGCGGCGCAGGCGGCGGTGGGGTTCGGCTTCAACGCGCGCGGTTCGCTGGACACGCCCCGGCAGGTCTCCTACGCGGACGCCATGCTGGAGCGCCTGGCGCCGGAGACTCGCAGCGCGCTGACCATCAGGGTCACCGGCGGCACGCGTTCGCAGACCGACCTGCCAGGCGACTGGAGCGACGAGCAGATCCGGGCGTGGACAGGCTTGCAGGCGAAGCACGGGTTCGACCTCGTGTACGTCGTGAACGGCAACGACACGCCGAGTTCGCAGCGCGCCAACATCCAGCGCTGGCTCGACGCCGGCGGGCGCTTCTCGTTCATAGAGATGATGAACGAGTACTACCTGCCCAAGTTCCGCCGCGGCGACACCTCGTTCCCCGAGGTCACGCGAGCGGTGAGCGCGGGGGACTACGTGCACGACATCCTGCCGACCTTCGTCCCGGCCGTGGCCGACCTCGGGCTGCCCGTCTACCTCATCTTCGCGCCCACCGGCGGAGCTGACGCCGCCTACCGCGACCGATGGAACGAGACGGTCGCGGCGGCGCTCGCGGGCGGCTTCGGTGGCGTGCGCCTCGGCGCCACCGTGCACCTCTACGCCCGCGAGGGCGCGGCCTTCGATTACGACCAACTGGACCGCCTGAGGGCGCTGCTGCCCGCCGGAACGCCGATCGCGGTCACGGAGGCGGGCGTGTTGGACCGCTCCGTCACCACCCCCGCCGCGCTTGGCGCGGCAACGGTGGAGCATTACCGGCGCATCGCCTTGCACCTCCGGCCCGGCGACCTGCTGCTCGATCAGGTCCTTTACGGCAACACGCCGCTGGCGACGCTGCGGCCCGGTCACGGGGGCGTCACGCCCAAGGGCAAGGCCGTCCTCGCCTACCTCGCCGCTGCGACCCGCTGAGGGGACCCGGCGGGATACCTTACGGGCGTGACCGCCTTCTTGGACGCCCTCAAGGAACTCATGCTCGCGGTGGTCGAGCGCCTGGGCTACGGCGGTCTGGCCATGCTCTCCCTGCTCGAGAACCTCGTGCCTCCACTGCCGTCCGAGTTCGTCCTGCCGTTCGCCGGCTTCCTCGTGGCCGAGGGGCGCCTGTCGCTGCCGCTCGTGCTCCTGGCCACCACGTTCGGGGGGTTCCTCGGCACCACCGCCTTCTACTGGTTGGGTCGGCGGCTGGGTGACGCCAAGGTGCGCGCCTTCATCGCGAGGTTCGGGCGCTACGTGCTCCTTCAGGAGGCCGATTACGACGAGGCGCTCGCCTTCTTCCAGAAGCACGACGCGGTGGTGGTCTTCTGGGGTCGCTTCGTGCCGGGCCTCCGCAGCCTGATATCGCTGCCCGCGGGGGTGGCGGCCATGCCGTTCGGTCGCTTCGCCACCTACACGCTGCTGGGGACGGTGGCGTGGAACGCGGCGCTGCTGCTGGCCGGCTGGGCGTTGGGCGAGCGCTGGTCGGTCGTGCTCCGGACCGTCGACCGCTTCGAGGTCTACCTGTGGGTCGCCGCCGCGGCCTCGGTGATCGCGTGGGTCGCGTGGCGGCGCAGCGTGCACGCCCAACGCCGGCGCGGGGTGTAGCGCGGGCCGCCGCGTCGACCCTTCAGGCCTTCCCTCGCAAGCGGATCGCCTCGCGGCGCGTGTGCTGGTCGATGTAGACGAACCACTCGACCACCGTCAGCGGCCCGAGGTGGTTGTGGGGGATCGTCAGGCCGTGGTCGAACCCGGTGCGCTGCAGGTCGCGGGCGAGGGCGAGCGTGGCCTCGCGCGCGGCGCGCATGGCCCCGTTCAGCTCCGGCAGCGTGGCGCCTTCGGGCTCGCGGTAGGCGCGGTAGCCGTCGAGGACGAGCGGCTCGCCCCGCGCGACGCGCACGCGCCGCAGGCTCCAGCGCTCGATGCCCACCCAGTGGTTCACCACCTCGCGGTTGGCCGGCGTGTCGGGCGCGTGCGCGATGCGCGCGTCGAGGTTGGTGCCGTACTCCTCCAGGCTGGCGACGACCGCCTCCAGGCTCAGGCCCTGCGCCTTGCGGCGCACGAGCTGGCGCAGCGCCAGGCCGATCAGGCGTTGCAGCACGCTCACGGGCGCCGTGATGCCCGGTCCCGGGGCGCGAGGCGCGCCAGCTCGGTGGCGAGGACGTCGAACGCTTCCAGTCCCACGTACGCCTGCACGGAGAGGCGCAGGTGCAGGCGGCCACCCATCGTCACTGCGGCCACCTCGACCCCGCGCTCGCGCAGACGGTCGCCCAACTCCCACGCCTCGGCGTCGCCGCCGTCCCACCCCAACGGAACGGTGGCGAGCGGCAGGTCGGTAGCGGGCGGCGGGCGCAGCCCGAGCCGGTCCGCCAGCCGCGCCAGGCCGAGCGCGAGCACGTCGGCGTTGCGCCGCGCGAGCGCCGCGAAGGTCAGGCCGAGATGCTCGCTCGGGAAGTCGAGCGCCGCCGGCAGGGCGAGGTACGCGGTGGGGTCCTGCGTGCCCAGGTAGCTGAACGAGCCGGGGTAGCCGCGGGCCGCGCCGGCGCTGGCGACGAGCGGTTGCACCCGGTCGCGCCACTCGGGCGCGACCACGAGCGCGGCGGCGGTCCGCGCCGCGAACGCCCACTTGTGCAGGTTGCCGTACCAGAAGGCCGCCCCGGCGGGCACCGGAGCGTCGAGCAGGCCCGGGGCGTGGGCGCCGTCGACGAGCACCGGCACGGCGCCGCCGAACTCGGCGCAGACGGCCTCGACCGGCAGCTTGAGCGCCGACGCCGACGTGATCTGGTCGATCACCAGCAGGGCGGAGCGCTCGGTGAGCGCCCCAGCGAGCGCCGCTAGGAGCGCGGTCGTGAACTCCGCGCTCGTGAGGCCCGCCGGGTCGGGCAGCTCCACGCAGCGCGGCACGGCGCCGCGCTCGGCGCAGGCGCGCGCCACCGCGGCCTTCACCCAGGGGTAGGCGTGGTCCGTGTAGACCACCTCCGCGCCGGGCGCGAGCCGCACGCCGTTCAGCGCCACCTGCACCGCCTCGGTGGCGTTCTGCACGAGCACGAGGCCGCCTTGGTCCACGCCGAGGAACTCGGCGGCGCGGCGCCGCACCGCGTCGATGGCCGGCTCGAGGTCGGTCCGGTAGAAGCGCTCCGGGCTGCGCTCGATGGCCTCCGCCGCCCGGCGCTGCGCGTCGAGCACGGGGCGGGGCACGGCCCCGTACGAGCCGTGGTTGAGGTGAGTGGTCGCCGGGTCGAGGAGCCAGAGGTCCGGTCTCAACGGTCGCGGGTCGGTTCGGGCGGGGGCGGACGGCGCGACCGGGTGGCGTGACGGCATGCGAGACCATGATACGCGCCAACGGCGCGCCCGCCGCCTGGCGCGCGCCGGATGGTCCCGGGCGCGCGAGCTAGAATCGGCCGGTGACGCCCAAGCTCAACTTCATCACGCTGGCGGTGCGCGACGTGACCGCCGCCCGCGCCTTCTACGTGGACGGCCTGGGTTGGCCGCCGGCGTTCGAGGTGCCAGGCGAGATCCTGTTCGTGCGGCTCTCCCCCACGCTCGTCCTCTCCTTCTGGCGCGCCGACGAGTTCGAGGCGGAGGTGGGCGGGCCGCTGGCCCGCTCCGGCGTGGCGCCCGTGACGTTGGCCTACAACGTGCCGACGCCGGCACTAGTGAACGAGGTGCTCGCCACGGCGAAGGCTGCCGGCGCCACCATCCTCATGCCCGCCACCACCCGCGACTGGGGCGGTCACTCGGGCTACTTCACCTGCCCGAACGGCTTCGCGTGGGAGGTGGCTTACAACCCGGGGCCGCTCGGCGTGGAGCTCATGGAGGCCGAGAAGGTAGAGGGGGTCGTAGGCGTCATCCGGAGCCGCCGCAGTGTCCCGCAGGGGTTGCTCGCGGGCGGGCCGGAGCTCGACCACGAGGAGGTGGTGCGGGCCGTGGAGTCGGCGCGCTGGGCACCGAACCACCGGCGCACGGAACCGTGGCGCTTCCACCTCCTCGACGAGCCGCGCCTGAAGCGTCTGGCGGAGCTGTGGGGCGAGCAGCTCGAGCGCACCGGCTCTAGCCCGGAGCGTGCGGCCGTGAAGCGCCGCGCCTGGGAGGCGGCGCCAGGCGTGGTGGTAGTCACCTGCACCAGCGCCGCGGACGCAGACGAGACGACGCGCCTGGAGGACTACGCCGCCACCGCTTGTGCCGTGCAGAACATGTGCCTGCACCTCTGGTCGAAGGGGATAGCCACCAAGTGGTCGACGGCGGCCGTGCAGGCGCACGAGGGGTTCTGGCCGCTCCTCGGGTACGCCGGGCCGCCGGCGGACACGCGCCTGGTGGCGCTGCTCTTCTACGGCTTGGCGAGGGAGGCGCCGAAGGCGCACCGCCGGCTGGGCGTGGCGGACGTGCTGGTCGACTTCCGGGCGGCGAGCGGCGATGGCGCCTAGGGTGGCGGCTCCGCGTGGGGCGGGCCCGTGAGCGCGTCGAGCAACTCCTCGTGCCACGCGCCCCTGGCCGCGTCGTAGGCTGCGAACTCGGCCGCCAGTTCCCAGTAGGCCCACGCGAAGCCGCGGGCCTCGGCCGCCTCGCGCACGGCGCGGGTCCAGCGGACGCGCGACGCCATGTCGGCCTTGCGGTTGGCGCCGAACTCGCCGATCAGGACGGGCGGGCCACCGTGCGCCTCCGCCCAGGCGGCCACGATGTCGAGCCACGCCCCGACGGCCTCCGCTTCCGACACGAGCAGCGGCAGGGCGCCGCCCGCGCCGCGCAGCTCGAGCGTCTCGAGGACGAACGGAGGTTGCGCGTCGGGCGTGCCGTTCTGGATCACCACGCCCGTGGTCGCTCCGCCAGTGGCCCCGCAGGCGGGGAACGGGACCTCCTCCACCTCGCCGGCGCGGGTGGTGACCGCGACCGAGGATTCCCCGTCGGAGCAGGAGACGAGCAGTTCGACGGCGCGCGACGTGGCGAGCGCGAGCCGGTCGAAGCCTCCTACGGGCTGGTCTGCGTGCAGGTAGTAGCCCGTCCAACCGCCCGTGAACGTGAGGGTCAGTTGGCGGTCGTAGCCGCGCTCGGTGCCCCACGACCAGTCCGCGAAGCCCGCGCGCGGCCCGAGGCGTTCGCCCGTCCACGGGACGCCAACGGGCGGCACGGGCGTGGCCCACTCCGCGCCCTGGTGGGTGAACGCGAACGGGTGATAGAAGTGCACGGTGACGACCAGGTTGGCGTCATCCGGCCAGCTCAGGTCGGCGAGAGAGCCGATGGCGTTGTAGTTGGCGGGACCGATCACCACGCGGCGCGTGGGGTTGCTCTCGCGCACGGCGGCGAGGCCGCGAGCCGCGAGGTCGTTCCAGGTGGCCGCATCGAGGGCGCCGTTCGGTTCGTTGAGGAGCTCGAACAGGAGCGGGTCGGGCGCGTTCTGGTAGTGCTCCGCCAGCTGGCGCCAGATGGCGAGCCAGCGCTCGGTGTGCGCTTGCGGGTCGACGAACAGCTCGTCGTAGTGGTGGAAGTCGAGGATCACGTTCAGGCCGCGGTCCAGTAGCCACCCGCTCACCTCGTCGACGCGGGCGAGGAAGGCGGGGTCGAGCGCGTAGGGCGCGGTGGCGGCGGCGTGGGCCGACCACTTGACGGGCAGCCGCACGGTGGCGAAGCCCGCCCCGGCGACGGCCTCCGCGAACTCCTCGCGCAGCGTGACGCCCCAGTCGCCCTCGTTCGGTGCCTCCAGAGCGTTGCCGAAGTTCATCCCTCGCCCTAGCGGGCGCGCGGCCGGCGGGTCCGGCGTGGGTGGCTGCGCCCCGGGCGACTGAGCCGCGCACCCGAGCAGGGGCTGCAGCGAGACCAGGACGAGCAGCCAAGCCGGGAGCCGCTCCCGGAAGCCGGTTGGGGCCTTTCGCGCCATGGCCGAGTGTAGCGGCGAACGGGTCCGCCGGTCACCGGTTCGCGGCCTAGATGCAGTACTCCACGGTCGGGCCGTGGCCGCGTCAGCCCGTCAGCTAGCCGGACCGATCTCCACGGGGCGGCCGCTGGCGATCCCCGCGGCTGTCATGAAGGGAACCACCGCCAGCAGCACCACGAGCGGCACCGTCCAGCCGCCGCTCGCCTCGAACGCCCAGCCCATCATCAGCGGGCCGGTCGCGGCCAGCGTGTAACCCACCGCCTGCGCCATCCCGGAGAGCCGCGCGGCCGTGGCCGCGTCGCGCGTGCGCAGCACCAGCAGCGTCAGCGCCAGCGAGAACGAGGCGCCGCTACCCAACCCCGCGAGGCCGGCCCACACGTAGGCGGTCGAGACGGGCGCCAGCAGCAGCCCGCCTATGCCGAGCAACCACATGCTGCCGGAAGCCGCCGCGAGACCGCCCTGCCGGCGCGACCTCACCGCGATCATCGGGTAGACGAGCGAACTGACGATGTTGAAGATGGTGAAGACCGAGAAGCCCAGGCCGGCCTCGATGTCGGACAGCCCGCCCTCTGCCAGGATCGTCGGCAACCAACCGGTGAAAGAGTAGAAGAGGAGCGACTGCAACCCCAGGAAGCCCGAAACCTGCCAGGCCAGCGGTTCGCGCCACAGGCCGCCGCGCGCCGCTGCCGGAGTGGGCCCGCCACCGTCAGCCGCCGGCAGGCGGCTCCGCAACGCCTGGAACAGCACGAGACCGGCCACGGGCAAGACGACCCAGACGACGAGCGCGAGGTGCACGTCGCTGTGTAGTGCTTGGTAGAGCGGCACGGTCAACAGTGCCGCCAGCGTCGGGCCCACCGCCATCGACACCGACCACGTGCTCATGAGCGGCCCGACGGCGTGAGTCCAGTGACGCTTGATGGCCGCGGGCATGAGCACGTTGTTCACGGCGATCCCCGAGCCCAGCAGCACCGTTCCTAGGAACAGCCCGAACGGGCCCCACACTGCCCTCACGAGCATCCCCGCCGTGATCAACCCGAGCATGAACACGATGGCGCGCTCCATGCCGAAGCGCCGCCCCAGCCAGGGCGCCACGAACGCCAGGGCGCCGAAGCACAGCACCGGCAGGCTGGTCAGGAGGCTCGCGGCCACGCTGCCTAGCCCGTACGCCTCCTGGATCTTCGTGAGGATCGGCGCCACGCTGATGATCGGCGCCCGCATCGCCAGGCCCGCCACCAGCACCGTCACCCCACCGAAGAGCGCGCCGGCCTGGGCCCTGGACGTCATGGTCATAGGAGGCAGATGATAACCGTTGCGGTAATCTCCCTCATGCTCTCCTACCTGCTGCGTCAGGTGCTTTTCGCGGTGCCTGCGCTGTTCGGCGTGATGGTGGTGGTCTTCGCGCTGATGAAGGCCGTGCCGGGCGACGCGGTCACGGGCCTCGTCGGGCTGGAGGGCAACGGCGGCACCCTGAGCCACCTCAACGACGCCGCACGCGACGGCGGCTTGCGAAGCGCTGCCGCTCGCCCCCCTGCCCCTAGCAGACCGTGTACACCGACACCCGCACCTGATCCGACCTGACGTTGCCGTTCGAGTCGGTGGCGGTGAGCCTGATGGTGTGCAGGACGCCGCCGCACTGGTCGCCGTAGAGGCGCGCCGACACTGAGGTGCCCGTGCCGAGGAGCGCGTCCTGCAGGCCCGTCTGGTCCGTCGTCCAGACCAGCGCGGCGCCGCCGAGCCCGCCGTCCTCCGGATCGCTCGCCGAACCCGCCAGGTTCAGGTCCTTGTACCAGAGCCCCCTGGTCTCGTCGAACCCGTCGTAGACGAGCATGCTGTTGTCTGAGGGCGCGGAGATGCTAACCGTCGGCGGCAGGTCGGTGCAGGGGCTGACGTCGACCGTCACGCTCGCCTCGGCGAAGGCGCCCCGCTCGTCCGTGGCGCGCGCTACGACCTCGGCGGGGCCGGTGGCGGCGAACGACCTCGACACGGTCCCGCCGGTCGCGAACGTGGCGCCGCCCGCCACGCGCCAACTGATTGCGCTGCCCGGCAGGACGTAACCGACCTCGTTCCTGTCGACGGCCCTGGCCTGGAACTCGACGGGTTCGTTCGCGCAGAACGTGCCCGGCGCCGGGCGCAGGATCTCGACGGACGGCGGCTCGTTGGTCACCACCATGTTGACCGTCGCCCTGGCCACGTTCCCCTGCTGGTCGACCGCCTGAGCGGTGAGGACGTGTGGCCCGTAGGCGAGCCTGCGCGCGTCGATCACGACCATGTTCCCCGTGGCGACCACCCCGGAGACGTCGCTCGACCACGTGAGGCTGACCGGCTTCCCCTCGGGGTCGTACACGTAGGCCTGGGCGTAGACGCCGCCGTAGCCCCGCGGGAACTCGGCTCCCGCCACCGGCGAGGTGATGCTGACGGTCGGCGGTTCGCCGCGGTAGGCGAGGTTCAGGGCCATGATGTCGCCGTCACTCAGCTTGGTGAGTTGCCCGATGGGGATGCCGGCGGGGATGGTGGTGATGGTCTTGCCCACGCAGCGCCCGTTCGCGCGGCGGCAGAAGTCCTCGTCGCCGTAGTGCATCACGGACTCGTGATCGTACGGGCCGACGTCGAACGAGTGGTCCGCGATGACGAAGTTGTGCTTCTCCTCCGGCCTGATGTTGTCCCACTCGATGCGCACGTGGGAGTCGCGGTCCTTGCGCGACTGCTCGTGGTTGAAGCCCAGGGCGTGAAGCAGTTCGTGGGCGACGATGAAGGTGTTGCGGCAGTCGAAGTGGAGTTCAACGTCCTGCTTCCCGCCGCGACGACCGATGAAGGACGAGCAGCCCTCGCCGCTATGGAAGCGCAGGTAGTCGTCCTGCGACGTCCGCGGCACGAACCGGATGGCGCTGACGCGCTCGATCTCGTCCATGGCGCCGCGGATGGCGGCGCGCATGATGGCGTTCTCGTCGCCGGCGTGCCCGGGGTCGTCCCAGTCGTTCGCGAACGCGTACGGCACCACGGCGTCGGGCCAGCGGTAGTGCTCGCAGCGGATGGTGGCGCCGAGGAAGGTCCAGCAGATGCCCGGGTAGAGGAGCGTGCCCTGCACCTCCAGGCCGTCGGCGTCCTCGAGGGCGGCGAGTTCCTCGGCGGTGCCCAGGAGCATGTCGCCCTGGAAGACGGCAAGCCCACCTATCACCTCGTAGGTGAGCGTGAACGGCGCGCCGTCGGGGCCGGGCAGCGTGAGCGACTTGACCTCGCCTTGCGCGCCGGGGACGTGCTCCAGGGTGTGACCCGCGCCCCACGGCTCGCCGTGCTCGGGTTGACCCAAGTCGCCGGAGCCGCCGGGGCCGCACGAGGTGATCAGCAGGACGAGCAGGACCGCGGCGACCGCGAGGAACGACGCAGGCTCGAAGTGGGTCCGCTTCGGTTGGGCTCTCATGGCGTCACTTACCTCCCCGTTGCGGTGGCGGTCCTACTTATCGAGCGCTCTCCTCGGCAACACGAGGCCGGGGCGCTCACGACCAGGGGCTCGAGAAGCGCGTGGTCGCGCCACCCTCCCCTCGAGTGTTCGTCGAACCGCGTGTGAACGGAGTGTAGTTCTCCCCACTCGGGCACGTGCGAAGCGTTGTTAGCGGGGTCGTCGGGGGGTCGTCGGGGTGGAGTCGCCGTCCTGGAGCCGCACGCTCTTAACGCAGATTTAAGGCCCCGCCGGTACCATCTCTGGTAACGCATCACGCGGGCGCCGGCGCCCATCCACGCGGCCGTGCGCAAGGAAGGAGAACCTCATGAACTGGAGGTTCCTGGCCCTACTGGGCCTCGTACCCATCGCGCTGACCGCCTGCTCGTCGGGCGGGAGCGCGCCTCAGACGGGCGAAGTCGGCGGGCAGATCATCTTCCGGTCGTCCATCAACTCGACGAGCGAGGTCCTGGCCAGCTGGGCCGACACGCCGTTCGTGGCGGGCGAGCTGATCGTCAGGTACGCAGGCGGCGTGCCGCTGTCGCAGCAGTCGCTGACGCTACAGGGCGCCAGCGGCTCCGTCGACCTGGTGAGGACGTTGGCGCAGCTGCCCGACTCGGCCCCCGTCCTCTACGCCAACCACGACCTGACCCCGGCGCAGACCCTGGCGCTGGCCGAGGAGCTCTCGGCCCAGCCCGGCGTCGAGCTCGCGTACCCCAACTACCTGCTGACGGCCATGGACGCTGGCCTGGAGCCCCTCCAGGGGTCCGTCACCCCCAACGACGAGTTCTACGGCTACCAGTGGCACTACCCCGCCATCAACCTGCCGCAGGCGTGGGGCATCACGACGGGTTCGACGAGCACGGTCGTGGCGGTCATCGACACCGGCGTCCTCTACTCCCAGAGCAACCCGAACCTGCGCCACCCAGACTTCGGCTCGAACATCCTGCCCGGCTACGACTTCATCTCCGACGTGCGCATGTCGAACGACGGCGACGGCCGCGACTCGGATCCGTTCGACCCGGGTGCGGACCTGCCCGACGGCTCGTCCTCCTACCACGGCTCGCACGTGGCCGGGACCATCGGCGCGGCCAGCAACAACGGCGGGGGCGTCGCGGGCGTCGACTGGCAGGCCCGGATCCTGCCGGTGCGGGTGCTGGGCGTGGGCGGCGGGACGGTCGCCGACATCTACCAGGGCCTCCTGTGGGCGGCCGGGTTCGACGTGCCCGGCGTGCCGCGCAACCCGACGCCGGCCAAGGTCATCAACATGAGCCTGGGCGGCAAGGGGCAGTGCCTACCCGAGGTGCAGAGCGTGATCAACGAGGTGACGAGCCTGGGCTCGATCGTCGTGGTGGCGGCCGGCAACGAGAACGACGACGCCTGGGGCTACACCCCGGCGAGCTGCTCGAACGTGCTCACGGTCGGCGCCACCGACTTCGCGAACGCGCGCGCGCCCTACTCCAACTACGGCACCCGCGTGGACGTCATGGCGCCGGGCGGCGACGTGAGCGCCGACCTCAACGGCGACGGTTACGTCGACGGGGTTCTCAGCCTGAGCCTCGACGAGGCGACGGGCACCCCGAACTTCTCATTCAAGAACGGCACGTCGATGGCCGCGCCGCACGTGGCGGGCGTCGTCTCGCTGATGGTCAGCCTCGACCCCAACCTCACCTTCCAGCAGGTGCGGTCCATCCTCTACGCCACCTCCCACCCGCTCACGGTGGGGCAGTGCGGCAGCTCCGACGGTTGCGGCGCGGGCCTGATCGACGCGTTCGCCGCCCTCAACCAGGTCGGGCAGCCGACCGACCCCGGGCCCGGCCCCGGGCCCGGCCCCGGCCCCGGCCCGGGCGCCGGCGAGCCGAACGGCCCCATGATCGTGGCGACCGTCCAGGAGGACGCGGACGGCGAGCTGGTGGTCACGGGCTCGCAGGACAGCTCCGGCGTGCTGGCGAGCTACCGCATCGCTTCGAAGCCGGGGCCGTCGCTCGTGATCGCCTGGTCCGACGAGAACGGCAACTTCGACATCGACGAGGGCGACTACGTGGCCATGTACCCGTGGGTGGTCAACGTGACAGCGGGCATGTCGCGGACCGACGTCGACCTGCGCATGGAGCGCCTGATCGGGGGCGTGGGCGAGGTCGATGCCACCGTGCGAGCCTACGCCGCCTACGCGGGGGAGCTCGCGCGGCTGCTGCGCGAGAGCGCCGACCACTAGGCGCCGGCTTCGCGCCCCGGGCCTGAGCGCGGCTGGCGGCCCCCGACCTCGTCGCACTCGACGGGGTCGGGGGCCGCTACTCGTCGAGCGGGCCGCGTGGCTGATACTGAGCAGAGGCGTCGCGGGTGGACCGGAGGCCCTCGCCTGCGGCACGCGGCCCCGCGAAGGGAAGGGTGGTGGGGTCGGATGCTGACGGCGGGGACTAACGGCATCGTCGGCAGGGTGTTCGGCGAGCACGACGAGGCCACCCTGGCGCAGTTGCGGGACGTGGCGTCGCGCGCGGTGCGCGTGGCGTTGATGGCCGACGGGCACCTCGGTTACGTGATGCCCATCGGCGGCGTGGCCGCCTACCGCGAGCAGGTGAGCGTGGTGGGCGTGGGTTTCGACATCGCCTGCGGCAACGCCGCCATCCTGACAGACCTCACGCTCGATAGCGGCGTGGACCTGCCGGGGCTCGCCGACGCCGTCGCGGGCCTGCTCTCGTTCGGGGTCGGCGGCACCAACCTCCTCCCGGACGCCCCCTCCGATCACCCGCTGTTCCGTTCCCCCGCCTGGGAGCACGTGCCGCGCGAGCACCGCGACAAGCTGCGGGACCGCGCCAGGGCGCAGCTCGGGAGCATAGGCTCCGGCAACCACTACGTAGACGTCTTCAGCGATGAGCTCGGGCGCCTCTGGGTGGGTGTGCACTTCGGCTCGCGCGGCCTCGGGCACGCGATCGCGAGCGGCTTCATGGCGCTGGCGCAGGGGCAGCGCTGGGGCGACCGCACGCGCGAGGTGGAGGCGCTCCTCGACCTCAACTCGGAGCTCGGCCGCCAGTACTGGGAGCTCATGAGCCTGGCGGGCACGTACGCCTACGCCGGCCGCGAGTGGGTGGCGCGCAAGGTCGTGGAGCTGATGGGCGGCCGCGAGCTCGACCTGGTGCACAACCACCACAACTTCGCCTGGCGCGAGGAGCACTTCGGCGAGGAGCTGATCGTGGTGCGCAAGGGCGCCACCCCCGCCTTCCCCGGCCAACGCGGCTTCGTGGGCGGCTCCATGGGCGACGACTCCGTCATCCTCCAGGGTTCGCACGCCGGCAGCGAGGACCAGCAGGCCGCGCTCTTCTCCACCGTGCACGGCGCCGGGCGCGTCATGAGCCGCACCGAGGCCGCGGGCAGACGCCGCGGACGGCGCGGCCAACGCTCACGCGGCAGCGTCTCGGCGGAGATGCTGCGCGCCTGGGTCGAGGAGAAGGGCGTGATCCTGCGTGGCGGCGGCCGCGACGAGGCGCCGCAGGTGTACCGCAGGCTGGGCGACGTGATAGCGGCACAGGGCGACACCATCGAGGTGCTGCACACGCTGCGGCCGCTGGTGGTGGTCATGGATCCGGCCGGGCCGCGTTAGGTGCGGGGCTAGAGCCGCCTCACCGCCGGTTCGGCTCGGTAGTCAGGCGAGCGGGTTGACCCACCTCACCTCTCGGAACCGCGCGAAATCGGAGTCGTTGGAGACGATGGCGAGCCCATGCTCGATGCACAGGGCGGCGAGGACGGCGTCACTGACCAGGGGGCCGTGAACGGCAGCGTCGGTGATCAGGCGGTGGAGGATGACTCGGTGGCTGGGTCCCGGCTCCGGAAGCCATGTCGCGGGCGCGTCCAACCACGCCTCGATCAACCGCCACGCTTCCGCAGGAGCGAGTGGGTTCACGAACGCGCGTGGGTTGGTCGCGATCCTGAGGAACGCCCAGTAAGACTGCCACGGGATCCCCACCCTGCGGTGCCCGTTGAGGGCATCCTGCAACCATGTCCTGGCTCTCGGGTGGTACGGGCTCGACGCATCGACGGCGTAGATGAGGATGTTCGCGTCTACCAGCACGTTCAGCGCGCCGCAGGCCCCTCGAGGACCTCGATGGCGTCGGCAACGTTGGAGACGTCCATCTTCAGCCCCAGATGGTACGTGCGCTGCTCGAACCGCTCCTCCGCCGGCACCTGGGTCAGCAACCCGCGGCGTATCAGTTCGTTCACGGCTTCGGAGACGCCGACCCCTCGCTCGCGCCTCAGGGCATCGACGGCCGCGGCCGTATCAGGCTCGAACACGACGGTCGTCCGCATGCGCTCACCTTAGCATCTTGATGCGCCAAGAGCATCACCGGCTTACGCCGTTCTTGCTTGCTCCGATTCGACGCTAGGTAACAGCCGCGGCGCGCGCCGCGCCCCGGCAGCCTGCTCGAAGGCGTACGCGTAGCGCAGCACCTTGGTATCCGTCCAGGCCGCGCCGAAGATGGAGAGCCCCCACGGCAGGCCGTGCACCAGGCCGGCGGGCACGCTCACGTGCGGGTAGCCGGCCACGGCGGCCGGGCCCGAGGCGGAGCCGCCGGACCGCCTCCCGTCGCCATGCACGTTGTCGATGAGCTCGGCGGGGTTCGTGGTCGGCGCCACGAGGGCGTCGAGGCGGTGCTCCACGAGGAGCGCGTCGATGCCCTCCTCGCGGCAGAGCCGGCGGCCCAAGGCCAACGCCTCCAGGTACGCCGGGTCGGTGAGCGGCCCCTTGGCCTCGGCCTGGATAAGTAGTTCCTGCCCGAAGTACGGCATCGAGCGTTCGGCGTCGCGCGAGTTGAACGCGATGACCCCTGCCAGGTCGCGGGGTTGCCCGCCGTGCGGCAGGCCGGCGAGGTAGGCGTTCACACCGTGCTTGAACTCATGTAGGAGCACCTCGGTCTCGGCCGCGCGCCACTCCCCCAAGCGCGGCATGGCGAGGCCGTCGATCACCTCGGCGCCGGCCGCCCGCAGCGCGTAGAGCGCGGCCTCGAACTGGCGCGCCACCTCGGGGTGGCAGGTCACGAGGTTCCTCACCACACCCAGGCGCGCGCCCTCCAGGTCGCCGGGCCGAAGCACCGCGGCAGGGTCAACGAGCCCATCCGCCGGGATTGCGAGGGTGGCCGGGTCGCACTCGTCGGGCCCCTGCATGGCAGCGAGGAGCAGCACCACGTCCTGGACGGTGCGCCCCATGGGCCCCGCGGTGTCCTGGCTGTGAGCGATGGGGATGATGCCCGCGCGCGAGACGAGACCCACGGTGGGCTTGAAGCCCACCACCCCGCAGTGAGAGGCGGGGCTCACGATGGAGCCGTCCGTCTCGGTGCCCACCGCCACCGCGCAGAGGCTCGCCGCCACGGCCGCCGCCGACCCGCTCGAAGAACCGCTCGGGCTGCGGTCGAGGGCGTACGGGTTCCGGCACTGCCCGCCCCGGCCGCTCCAGCCGGACGTCGAACGCGTGGAGCGGAAGTTGGCCCACTCCGACATGTTGGCCTTGCCCAGGATGACGGCGCCGGCCGCGCGCAGCCGCGCGGCCACGCCGCTGTCTCGCGGCGCCCCCGAGTGGGCCAGCGCGAGCGAGCCCGCGGCCGTGCGCGTGCCGTCGGCCGTGTCGATGTTGTCCTTCAGCAGCACGGGCACGCCGTGGAGCGGCCCGCGCGGCCCGTTGGCAAGGCGCTCCTCGTCGAGCAGGCGCGCGGTTCGGGCGGCGTCCGGGTCGACCTCGATGACCGAGCCAAGGCGCGGGCCGGCGTGGTCGAGGGCGGCTATGCGGCTCATGTACGCCCTGACGGCGGCCTCGGCCGTGAGGGTACCGCCAGCCATGTCGGCGGCTAGCTGGGCCAGCGAGCGCTCGTAGACTTGGGCGCCGGGGTTCAGCGCTGCTCCGGCCATCCCAGCGTGAGAAGCAGCGCGCTGTCCACCTCCGCCCGCACGTCGTGGGCGAGGCCGGGCGCCATGACCAGGAGGCAGCCCTCGGGCAGGTCCACGGTGCGGTCGGGAAGCTGCAGCCGCAGGTGACCGGACAGAGTCTGCACCGACGTCGACACATCGGCGTCGTGCATGGGGATCGACTTGCCGGCAGCGACCACGACCAAGACGGTGCGCAGGTCGGCCGAGCGGGTCAGGGTCCGCGCCGTCTGACCCTCGCGGGCGTAGGCGTCCAACTCGCGTAGTTCCTCGGCGATGCGTTTCAGGTCGAACTCCACGCCGTGCGTGGCGGGTTGCGGCTTGAGCATGGGGCCTCCCGTGATGCTTGGCCCCAGCCTAGCCGGTCTCGCGTCGTGAAGTCGCGTTAGGCGGCGCGGCCTCTAGGTTCTCGGGCTCGGGCCCACCCCGGAACCGTAGTGATACCTTGCCGCGATGAGCCAAGCGAACGCCTCCCCCGTCACACTGCACGCCGCCGTCACCGAGGAGGCCATAGCGCTCATGGTCGACCGTTTCTACGCCAGCGTCCAGCGGCACCCGACCCTCGGGCCGGTCTTCAACCCGCGCCTCGAGGGCCGCTGGGACAGGCACCTCGTCCAGATGAAGGACTTCTGGTCCAGCGTCCTGCTCAGGAGCGGGCGTTACCAGGGCTTCCCTCTCGGCGCGCACTTCGGGGTGCCGGGAATGCAGAGAAGCCACTTCGCTGACTGGCTCGCTCTGTTCGAGGAGACGCTGGCCGGGGTGTACGAGCCGGAGGTCGTGGAGGTCATCCAGGGGGCGGCGGAGCAGTTCGCTCGACGGTTCGAGGGTGGGTTGTTCGGTGAGTGAGCGGCCG